>CAZSPM010000064.1:0-7993 GCA_964608785.1 uncultured Eubacteriales bacterium | reverse complement strand
TGAGTAAAGCTCGAGGAGCCAAGTAATCAGATATAGTCGTTGTGGTTATTGCAGCTGAAGATGGAATCATGCCTCACACAAAAGAAGCAATCAACCATGCTAAAGCGGCCGGCGTTCCCATTATCGTGGTTATTAACAAAATCGACAAACCTGAAGCGGATATTGATAAAGTCAAACAGCAATTATCCAAGGAAGGACTTTTGGTGGAAGACTGGGGTGGAGAAATCATCAGTGTGGAAGTGTCAGCAAAAGAAAAAACAAACCTAGATGAGCTCCTAGAGATGATCCTTCTCCTGAGTGATGTTATTGAAATCAAGTGTAATCCTAAAGTAAAGGCCCAAGGAGTTGTTTTAGAGGCACGCTTGGATTCTCAAAAAGGCCCTGTGGCTACAGTAATTATTCAGCATGGGATTCTCACCCAGGGAGAGGCCTTTATTTCCGGAACATGTTATGGAAAAATCAGAGCTCTTTTTGATGAAAGCGGAAAGACATTGAAAAAGGCAGAACCATCCATGCCAGTAGAGATTCTTGGCTTCTCAGATGTACCTGAGGCTGGAGATTTTTTTCAGATGGTTTCAGACTTAGAGACAGCAAAACAAATCTCCTCTTACAGACTCTCGCAAATCAAAAAGGAAGAAGCCCCACGACCTGAAAATCTCACACTGGATGATCTATTCAAGAAAATCGAAGAAGGGGAGGTTAAGGAACTTCCCCTCGTAATCAAGGCGGATGTACAAGGATCGGTTGAGACTCTAACAGACGTCCTTCCTGATTTAAGCAGCGAGGAGGTCAAAATAAGAATCCTTCATTCTGCTTCAGGAAAGATTGCAGAATCCGATGTCCTCCTGGCATCTGCATCAAATGCCATCATAATAGGCTATAATACTAAGCCAAGCCAGAAAATTTTGGATCTTGCCCGCGAGGAGGATGTAGAAATCAGAACATATAATGTTATCTATCAGCTAACTGAAGACTTAAAGAAAGCTCTAAGCGGTATGCTAGAGCCTAAATTACAGGAAACTTACCTGGGAAAAGCTGAAATTCGAAGGCTTTTCCAAATTCCAAGAATAGGAGTTATTGCAGGCTGTTTTGTTATCGACGGCAAAATAACCCGAAATGCTGAAGTCAGAATAATCAGAGACGATGAAGTTGTCCATAAAGGCCGGATTTCATCGCTTAAACATATCAAAGAGAACATTGCTGAAGTAACTAAAGATTATGAATGTGGCATCGGCCTTGAAAAAATTAAAGATATCCAAGAAGGCGATATCATTGAAGCGTACATAACAGAAAAGATAAAACGGGAATAACACCTGAGCTTGTAATGATTATTGGATTTCTATCCCTAGAAATTCACTTCCCTTACTCTCACTCCTTAAAGGAAAAGAGAAAATTATTGAATAGCTTTAAAGACAAAGTGAAGAAAAAATTCAATGTGGCTTTTGCCGAACTTGATTACCAGAACAAATGGCAAAGGACAAAAATCGGTATGGTTAGTCTCAATAATCAAAAAAGGCTTATTGAAAGCATGTTTAATAAAATTATTGAAGAAGCAGAGGAGAATATTGAGGGAGAAATCCTCGACTGCCAAATCGTTTATTTTTAATTCAGCAAAATTGCTAATCCAATCAACAGGCCCTGTAAAATGAAAATTACTCGAAGACAGAAAAGAGTTGGAAGTCTAATAAAAGAAGAAGTCAGCCGTCTCCTTATAAAAGTCATTCAAGACTCATCTTCAGGCTTTATCACTGTTACCAAGGTCGAAATGAGCAATGATCTCAAGACTGCTTATATCTACCTTAGTATTTTTGGCAGCGAACAAAAAGAGACAATCTTTGAGCTCCTAGAAGCAAGGAAAGGCCATCTAAGAAAATCTATTGCCTCTAAAGTGAAATTAAAGTATAATCCAATGCTATTTTTTTCTCTTGATCCATCAATAGAATATGAAGCAAAAATTGATAACACGATAAAAAAAATAAAAAAATGAGAAATAATCCCGTCAGCTTAATAAGTAAAAAAATTATGGAGAGCGAACAAATAGCTATCACTTCTCATTTGAGACCAGACGGTGACTCCATATGTACTAGCCTTGCCTTAGCCTTCATGGGAGAAATCTTAGGGAAAAAAGTAGCTATCATAAACAAAGATAAAATTCCTTTCCCATTCAATCACTTTCCTGATATCAAAAAAATTAAATATGGCGAGATTGCCTCTCGACCTTTTGATATGATAATTCTTCTCGAATGTGCCAATGTTTCACGCTCTGGGCAGGATAACCTGGATAATTATTATAAAGTTAATATTGACCATCACCATTCCAATGATTACTACGCGGACATAAATTGGGTAGATCCCGGCGCATCTGCGGTTGGAGAAATGGTTTATGATTTGGGAGAAAAATTAGAGATACAATTCACTCCAAAGATAGCCAATCTCCTTTACAGCGCCATTGCCTCAGATACAGGGTCCTTCCAATTTTCCAATACGACAGCGAAATCCTTTGAAGTTTGTCATAAACTGGTCAATCATGGAGCCGACCCTATTAAAGTTTCCAATCTTTTATACAATAACAATCTTCCCGAAAAAATAAAGCTTTTGGGTCAAGTGCTCTCTACCTTGCAAATGAATAAAAACAGCAATATTGCTATAATCACTATGTTTAAGGGGAATTTAGAATCTCTTAACCTTAGAGAAATAGATACCGAAGATATTACTACCATAGCCCGTTCCATCAAAGGGGTTGAGGTGGTTCTCTTTTTTAAAGAGATAGATAAGGATACATTCAGGATAAGTGTAAGGTCAAAAGACACAGCCAATGCTGCCTTGGTAGCTGAAAAATTTGGAGGGGGTGGTCATCTCCATGCGGCCGGTTTTACAGCCACAGGCAAATACGAGAAATTACTGAAAGAAATTCCAGAAAAAGTTGATAATCTATTAAAACAACAGACCAAAAACTAAATATTGAAAAATCACGAATATATCGATCCTGATGAACCTGGATTATTCACGAGTCGAGGTTGCCGCAGACTTCGTTGCGAGGAGCGAAGCGACGTGGCAATCTCATGCTTTTGGCGAGGAACGATGAGATCACCACGCTCTCTTCGATCGCCCATGATGCTGTGGTTATCCACAGCGAAAGGGCTGAAACAAGGCAGATGTGGTCAGATCGGCTCGCCAGGAGGGAAAAAATGCCGATTGAAAATAATAGTGAATTCAATAAACGAAGAGATTGCTTAGATTTAATGAAATGTCATGCTAATAAGATGATATCATTGAAACTTAGAAATTATATCGGCAGTATTATCTTTAATGATTTTGGAGAAGAGTCTCTTGGAAAAGGGAATTAATAAAAAATGTAATTACCTTTAAAAAAAGAGTGGCTAGGTGCAGACTTCTAAATTGAAAGACAAGCTTCTTTTAAGCAGAAGTGATTTAATTTTTTAAACTTTGCTATTCTATCTTTTCTTCTTCTGGCTCTTCTTCCTTTGGCTCTTCTGCTGCCGGTTCCGCTGCCGGTTCTGCTGCCGGCTCTTCTGCTGGTTCTTCTGCAACTGGCTCTTCAACTTTCACTTCTTCTTCAGTTTCTTCTTCTAATTTTTTAGTTCTCGCTGCATCCTTGATGCTGCTGATTCCTGCGATGAGAGCAATCAGGCCACCAAAGAAAAGAATGAGGGGGACGCAGCCCTTAATGAGTACTATGAATTGCGGCCTCCATACAAAGACAGCTAGAACAAAACCGCCTGCCATAGCGATTAAGCCTCCAAGGATGGCTAACGCTTTTCCCATAGAAGCACCTCCTTCAAAATTAATAATTTAAAGGCTTATCAGTGGCGCATTATAACAAATAGAAAATTAATAAGCAACAAAAAAAGAATATAAAAATATTAGGGGTCAGGTCTTGTTTTTTGCCTTTTTTAGGAGAGAGCCGCTTATTATAATGGCAAAAAGCAAGACCTGACCCCATTAGTAATTGGGTAGACCTGTGCTTGGCAATGAGATAGAATAACGGAAATGAAACTTTATAAATTGAGAGGAGGTTGAAAGATCAATGGTTTGGAGATATGCAAAGATTGTATCAATACATTCTCTTTTAATATTGGGCTTCGCTTTATTTTCATGGTCAATAGAAAGGAATGATACATTCACTATTGGAGATCTTAAGGTTGCGCCTGGGGAAGTAAGGGCAGGCTATTTATCTGTTCCTGAGAAGGATAACATTGGTTCTTTCATTCCGATAACCATAATCAATGGTTCAAAAAAGGGAAAAGTCTTGGCTCTTGTTGCTGGCGTTCACGGTTATGAATATCCGCCAATTCTAACTCTGTATAGACTGAAAAAGATGATCGACCCCCGGTCCCTTAGCGGAACGCTGATTCTAGTTCATATTGCCAATCTTCCCGCCTTTCAAAAACGGATTATCTATTATAATCCTTATGACTGGAAGAATTTAAACAGAGTATTTCCCGGGGATTTAGAGGGGACTCTCTCCCAGCGGATCGCTTATATCTTGAAGAAAGAGGTTATAGAGAAGTGCGATTATCTTATCGATCTTCACTGCGGGGACGGAAATGAAGCCTTGATTCCCTATTGTTATTGGATGGTCAGTAATGATGAGAAGATAGATAAAATATCCAAGGATATGGTTTTAGCCTTTGGGATAGAACATATTATTATCGATAAAACTCGAACCAAAGACATAGCTCAATCCAAATACTGCAGCAATACAGCTATCTTGCTTCGAAAGCCGGCCATCACTACAGAATCAGGCTACTTGGGCAGGACAGATGAAGAGGCGATTGTTCGAAATGTTAAGGGAATCCTGAGCGTTATGAGGTTTTTTAAAATGATAGAGGGGGAGCCAGAATTTGTCTCTAACCCTGTTTGGATTGACCGTTATGAAGTCATCTATTCTGACCATGATGGCCTTTTTTATCCTCTTGCGAAGATGGGTTATTATGTAACGAAAGGTCAGAAAGTGGGCTATATAACAGATTTTCTCGGAGAGGTAAAACAGGAGTTGAAGGCTCCCTTTAGTGGAATAATTCTATATATCATCAACACTCCTCCTACAAGTAAAGGAGAGCCTCTTTTTGAAGTGGGAAGGGTCAAGGAGTGATGGAAATGGTACGTTAATGAAGCTGAAATGTGTTATCTTTGACCTGGACGGCACGATCGTTGATGTTCCCTATGATTGGGATAAGATAAAGGCAGAGCTTGAGACCCAAGGAAAGCCCATTCTCTATTACCTCAACAGCCTTGAAGAGCCAGAAAAGTCGGAGAAATGGAGGATATTGGAGAGATATGAAGATGAAGCTACAAGAAGAGCGGAATTAAAACAGGGAATGCTCGAGCTTCTGGATTTATTGACCCAAAAGGGGATAAAAAAAGTTGTAGTGACGAATAACTCCCAACAGAATTTTTCTTATCTTTTAGCGAGATTTGATCTGAAATTTGATTATGTCCTTACTCGGGAAAGTGGGTTGTGGAAGCCGTCTGGTGCTCCCTTTCTCGATGTCATGAAAAGATTTGGGCTTAAGAAGGAGGAATGTTCTGTCATTGGAGATTCTCCTTTTGATGCCAAAGCGGCCAACGAAGCTGGGATTTCAAAAGTTTTTATCTTGAGTGAGAATAAAAGAAGATTTGTTTCGAATCATGCAGAACTATTTAGCTCTGTGGAATCACTAAAAAAAAGGATAGAAAAGCTTCTGGAAAAAGAGGAATAAGGGACAGGGGCCAATAAGCCAAGACTCTTGGTAACTAGCATATAAATGAAACAAAAGGGAGATTCATGAAACTTTCTTCAAGAAAAGAGAGTTTTATTCTAAGGAAGCAAAAAGAATCGATAAAATAGGGAGGTTAAGAATGAAAAAGAGCCGACCATACAATATCTTTTTTCTGATCACTTTCCTCTCCCTTTTCCATTTCATAACAGCCGATCTATTTGCCGATGGATTCATTATTCCCAGGCCTAGACCAGGCGAAAAGATTCCCCCTCTCACTGTGAAATATCACCGTGTGAAGGTTGAGATCATAAATCAGGTGGCCAAGACTTCCATTGATCAGGTTTTCATCAACAATCATCCCCGAGATATCGAAGGAGACTTTATTTTTCCTTTGCCTGCGAAAGCGGCCATTTCAGAGTTCGCCATGTATATCGGCGATAAAAAAGTCGAGGGAAAGATTCTAGGCAGGAACGAAGCGCGCCGGATATACGAAAATATTGTCCGGAGGCTTAAGGATCCAGCTCTTCTGGAATATGTGGGACGCAATATGTTTCGGGCCAGAGTCTATCCGATTCCTGCTCATGGAGAGAAGCGAATTAGATTGTCTTATTCCGAAATTTTAAAAGCAGAAGGAAATCTTGTCCGATACGTCTACCCGTTAAATACAGAGAGGTTTTCTCTCCGCCCTATCAAGGAGGTGGCGATCTCTGTCAATATTAAATCGAATGTCCCTCTTTCTAATATTTATTCACCTTCGCATAAAGTTTCCGTGAGGAAAGAAGCAGAGGGCGAGGCAAGAGTGAGTTTTGAAGGGTCAAATATTAAGCCGGAAAAGGATTTCGTCCTTTATTATTCTTTTTCTGAAGATGACATTGGACTTTCCTTTATGAACTGGGAAGGTTCGGAAGAAAATTATTTCATGTTTTTGGCTTCCCCATCTTACGTGAGCAAGAAGGAAAGGATCATCAATAAAAACCTGATTTTTGTCATCGACAGCTCCGGAAGCATGAGCGGAAAAAAGATAATCCAGGCTAAAGATGCTGTTCGCTTTATCATCAATCATCTCAATGAGAAAGATAAGTTTTCACTCGTTGATTTCGATGATGGAGTCAACGTGCTTTCCTCAGAGATTATCTCGGCCAGTAGAAAGAATAGAGAAAAAGCACTCCTTTTTGTGAATGAGATAGAGGATTCAGGAGGAACAAACATAAATGGTGCCCTTATTCAAGCTTTGCAGATGACAGAGTCTGGAAAAAGACCCAATTATATACTTTTTCTCACAGATGGCCTTCCTACTGTGGGTGTTACTGAAGTAGCAGAGATATTGAGGAACATAAAGAAGGCCAATGAGCTTAAATGCCGGATATTCGTCTTCGGAGTCGGATACGATGTCAACACAGAACTTTTGGACAGAATATCTACAGACAACCGTGGCACTTCCGTTTATGTGGATAAGAATGAGGATCTTGAGGTTGCCGTCTCAAATTATTATGAGAAAATCTCCTCGCCTCTTCTGTCTGACCTGGATGTCGATTTTAAAGGCATCAAGGTAAAAGATGTTTATCCAAGAGGAATGCCTGATCTTTTCAAAGGATCACAACTTATCCTTGTCGGAAAATATGATGGAGCGGGTCCGGTTGAAGTGAAACTTGCAGGCAAAGTAGAGGGAAAAGAGATGAGATTTGTGCTCAAAGATCAAAAACTTGTTACGAACGAGGCATATAATTTCCTACCGCGACTCTGGGCAACACGAAGAATTGGCTATCTCCTTGAGGAGATTCGCCTGCACGGAGAGAATAGAGAACTTGTGGAGGAAGTAAAGAAACTTGGATTGAAGTACGGAATTGTAACCCCTTACACTTCCTTTCTTGTGACTGAAAAGGAAAGGCGCACTATGGATGCCGCAGCACCAGAGGCAGAAGAAGCGCTCTTTGCCCGAAAAAAGACAGGCGAAGGGGCCATAAAAATTGCTAGGGTTTCGCAGAAGCTAAAAGCAGAATTCCAAGCGGCTCGAGCTGTTTCCCAAAAAATCAGATACAAGGAAGATAAGACTTTTTACCTGAAGGATGGATTTTGGGTGGATAGCCCTTATAAAGAAGGAAGCCCCGTAAAAGAAATTCTATTTGGCTCAGAGAAATATTTTCGCTTGCTTTCTGAGAGACCTGGAATTGCCAAATATCTTTCTGTGGCCTCGAACATCATAATCAATTATGAAGGAGTAAACTATAAGATAATTAAGGCTGATTAAAAAAAGGGACAGTCCCCTTTTT
>CAZSPM010000063.1:0-8077 GCA_964608785.1 uncultured Eubacteriales bacterium | reverse complement strand
TTCAAGGTCTGACCCCGATGATTCGAATCAATACCCCACTTTTTGTCATAGAGCCTTGCAGTGTAGCAGTGTAGCACAGATATAGACTTGTCCCCCTATATGGACACAAATAATGCGAGTTAACGAGTAATGGCAGGAGATACTAGGTAATGTTGGGTTGAAGGCAAAAAAAAGCGGTACACTTTTCATGTGCCGCCTTTTTAATTCTCTAACTATTCTTATATCAAGAATAAAAAGTTAGAAAAATCCATAATTTTTTTTGGTCAATGGAAAACATGAGTTAGTTTTGTTTGACAGCTTTAATTTTTTTTATTGCTCAATCTGAATCAATCTGTGCTTCAGCTTCTGTGGTAATGTCCATCACCATATATTGATTAGAACTGTTAGCTGCCTGACTGCTGAGCAATTCTAGGAGCACGAATCCAGCTGCCATTCCACATGATCAGGTCATTCTCGAAATCAGTCATGGACCCAACTACAAACAGTCCAGCATTCGGATCAGCTGAGTTGTAAGAAAAACCTTCCTGTCCATTCTTCCGACCACGAGACGCTACCATGAAATCATCATAACCTGCGTTTGTCACTCCATAATTCCCAGCTACCGATGTGCCACAGTATATCCATACCGGAAAACCCCATTGGTCATTCAAAGGAAGAACCTTCAAATAAAACGGAGAAAGATCTGCAATAATTTGGTCCCCTGTGGCGAGATCGTCCGCATTAGTAGGAGCAACTCCGTTATCCGTGATGTAATCGGCAATGGCTGTGGATATACTGGCCATGTCCTTCATGGTACCTTTCTGTTTCGCCTTCTGGATAGCGGTAATGGCGTTTGGGATGAGAAGAGCAGCAAGAATTCCGAGAATAGCAACAACGATGAGCAACTCAATCAGTGTGAAACCTTTCATTCTTTTTAGCATTTGATGCCTCCTTTCTCTTGTCGTTTGAACTTTCAATCGACCGAGAGTTTTAAAATTTTGTTGATGTATATTTATATGCAATATCCGTGCCAAAGCAGAGAGTCTGTAAGTTATTGAAATTAAAAAGATTAGAGAATATTGCTTATGATTTTCCAGACAAATATTGTCATCTCATCTCAAAAGGCGTGACAAAATTTGGCACTTTTAGGCGGGGGGCTTCTGATTCGCCTTGACCTCTTTCTCCTCAGTTTTTTGATCTGGCTTTAAGCTGTACTTATCAATGAGATATCTCAATGTACGGTAGCTTATTCCGAGGAGAGAGGCTGTCTTCTTGAGGTTGCCTCCTGAAAGCGTGCGGGCCTGTTTTATATAGTTCTGTGCCGTTTCATCCAGGAAGGAAGTTAGGCTGAAGTTTTTCTGAAACAATAAAGCCGTTTCTTCCTTTTTCTGAGTGTCCAGGAGTTCATCCGGAAGGCTTTCCGTTGCTATTGTCTCTCTATCCTCGATAGCCACAACTCTTTCTATCACATTTTCCAGCTCCCTGATATTCCCAGGCCAGGGATAAGACTCGAAAACCTTCATAACATCTGGAGATATTCTCTTCATACCTCTTCCTATTTCCTGGCAATATTTCTTGAGAAAATGAGAGACAAATAGAGGAAGATCTTCTTTCCTTTCTCTTAAGGGAGGCATTTCAAAGGAAATGACATTCAGACGGTAAAAAAGGTCATCACGGAATTTCCCTTCCTCTATTTTTTTCTTTAAATCCTGATTGGTGGCGGCGATAATGCGGACATCCACAGTAATCTCTTCGGTACCTCCTACGCTTCGTATCTTTTTATCCTGGAGTGTCCGAAGAAGTTTAACCTGTGTCCAAGGAGCCATCTCTCCAACTTCATCCAGAAATAGTGTTCCTTTCTGGGCGACCTCGAACATGCCCTTTTTATCAGCCACTGCCCCTGTGAAAGCTCCCTCGACATGGCCAAAAAGCTCGCTCTCCAGAAGATTCTCCGGGAGGGCGCCGCAGTTTAAAGAGACAAACTGGGACTCCTGGCGGGGGCTGTAAGAATGAATCGCTCTTGCTGCCAGTTCTTTTCCTGTCCCGCTCTCTCCAGTTATGAGGATGGTAGAATCTGTTCCTGCAATCTTTTCAATCATGTTATAGATTTCTTTTATCTTCTTGCTCTTTCCAATGACCGTCTCGAAACTGAATTTCTCTTTGAGCTCCTTTCTGAGCAAAATATTCTCATCTTTAAGTCTTTTCTTTTCCAGGGCATTGGCTGCGATGATTTTCAACTCTTCCACATCAAAAGGTTTGACCACATAATCAAATGCTCCGGCTTTTAAGGCCTCTACGGCCTGCTTAACATTGCCGTAAGCGGTTATCATGACGACTGCTATATCGGGCTTACTTTCTTTAACTCGCTTTAAAACTTCAAATCCGCTCATCTCAGGGAGTTTGATATCTGTTAGGATAAGGCTAAACTCTTCTTTATTCAGCAGTTCAAGGGCTTTCTTGGCGGATAGAGTGGCTTTCACACGGTATCCTTCCTTCTTAAAGACTACGCTCAAAAGATCCAGGATACTTTTTTCATCATCAATAATGAGTATTTTTTCCATTTTATTACCTTCTACCTATCTTGTTTTCTAAGCCTTCTTTCAGGGAGAGTGACAATAATCTCTGTCCCTTTATCGATCTCAGAGGACACTCCGATTTCTCCATTATAGTCCTCGACAATCCCCCGAACAACAGCCATTCCGATTCCAGTCCCCTCCTCGAAGCCCGAATAAAAGGGCTCAAAAACCCTCGCTAATTCTTCTTCAGTCATACCTTTCCCTGTATCGGCGAATCTTATCTGGACTTTGTTTTCCTTTGTCTTGTTAAAATTTATCCTCAGTGTTCCCCCTTGAGGCATGGCTTTGAGAGCATTCTTTGTCAGATTCCAGAAAATCTGCCTGAATTGACTGGCATCGCCAAAATAGCGAACATCGGCAGATTTATAATTTCCTTTGAATCTCCAGCTTGCATCATATTCGCCGCTTCTCTGAAACAAAACTAAAGTCTCCCTCAAAATGGCTGAAAGGTCGATAGGCGAACGGTCCTGCTTTCCAGGCGAAGCCAGATTAAGGAATTGTTCTATAGACCTCGATACCCTCTCTGATTCTTTAACGACGATGCTCATCAAATCACCTTGCTCACTGTCCAACTTCAATGCATCTTTAAGCACTTGAACCGAACCGGAGATGGCAGCCGGGGGATTCCTGATTTCATGGGCAAGTTGGGCAGAAACTTCGCCAGCCGCAGCCATGCGATTCCTAATCTCAAGCCCTTTTTGCATCAGACGCAGTCTCTCTTTTGTTTTTCTCAAACTTCCAGTGAGGGAATTGATCAAAAAAGCGATGAGAAAGAAAACAATCCAGGAAACAAAAGTATTGTTGGTCACAGCACCTAGGGATATCCCCATGGTCTGTTCAGAACCATAGTAGGGAATGAGTTCATAATACATTCCCTCCAAAAGCACGCCGAAAAAAATGGCAGAGAGAGATGCGGTCACATAGGCAGCGCGGCTTGAAAGGATGATGCTGGCCGCGATTATTTCGAAGATGTAGAGGAAATAAAAAGTGCCTTTTACTCCACCGGAGATATAGACCAGAGATGTGATCAGGAGAAGGTCAAAGAATATTTGAAAATAAACCTGAATGCCATAGCCTCTTCCCCATATAAAATAGACCAGGAAATAGAGGAAAGATAATACATAGGAAGCAATAATTAAAAGATAAAAGGTACCCAAAGGAAGAAAATATTCTGTGCTGAACTGAATAATAACTGCTGTAACAAAAATTGAGGTGAAGATAATTAAGCGAAAGAGAATGAGTCTGAGGACATCTTTTCTTTCTGGACCCATTCCTGGTTTTATTTCCATTTATTCTATTTCGGCCTCAGCTCCCCCTTTGCTTTCTCTCTCGAAAAGCAAACCTTCTTTTTGATACCGTTTCCTCAGAACTGCTGCATGAGTTGAAATATCGGAAGGTACATGGAAATAACGATAGTCCCGATCAGTCCACCGACCCCGATCAAAAGAACAGGCTCTAATATTGAAAGAAGGGACGCAACAGAAGCTTCAACCTCTTCATCGTAGAAATCCGCTAATTTCATTAACATTTCATCTAGAGCTCCCGTGGCTTCCCCTACACCAACCATCTGGGTGAGCATAAAAGGAAACGAACCTGTTTCTCTCAGAGCATCCGTCAGGCTTACTCCTTCGGCTACTGCTTTTCGAGACTCTAAGATGTTTTTTTCAATGATAACATTTCCAGCTGTAGAGGAAGTAATCTTCATACTCTCCAGCATTGGCACGCCTCCTGAAAGGAGTGTGCTCAGAGTCCGGGTAACCCGGGAAAGCCCAACTTTTTCCAGAAGTTTTCCGGCAAGAGGTATCTTGAGTATCCCACGGTCGATAACTTTGCGCCCAGTGTCTGTTCGTTTTAGATACCTAAAAAGTATGAAGAGGCCTATCGCCCCAAAAAAAATATACACTATGTATTTCTGTATGAATTCACTGGCGACAACGATTATGGAGGTAAGAAATGGCAGCTTCGCGCCAAGCTCAAGAAAAATATTGGAAAAAACCGGAACAACTTTCCACAACATAAAGATTGTGACTATAACCGAAAAAGTTAGTATGGCAATTGGATATGTCATAGCCTGTTTCACTTGAGACTTCAATTTAACAATGTTTTCCTGATACTCGGCTAAACGCCGCAGCATGATATCAAGCGAACCGCTCTGCTCTCCTGAGGCGACAAGGTTGCAGTATAGATCATCAAAAACTTTAGGAAATTTTCGCTTGGCTTGATTCAAAGATGCTCCTGCTTCAACATCCTCTCTGATGCCCTCAATAACACCACTGAAATACTTATTCTTCGTCTGCTCGGCTAAGATTTTTAAGCTTTGAATCAGAGGAAGCTCCGCGTCTATCAACACAGAGAGTTGTCTGCTGTAGATAGCCAGCTCTTTGACCTTGACCTTTTCCCTTGTAAGAAAGGGAATTTTTATCTCAGTTCTTTTCTTTTTGGCTTCAACGACAGTTATCTGTTCTCTCTGAAGAATTGACGAGAGCTCTTCTAAGGACCCGGCAACTCGTTCTCCCCCTACAGAATCTCCATAGCGATTTCTTCCTTTCCAGACAAATACAGCCATTTTTCTATCCTTTCAATCTTACTTTTTTGTCGGAGTAAAGCCCATGGATGTAACCTTAAGGCCTTCCTTCCTCTGAATGATATCTGTCAACTCCTCGGGCTTAGAGGAAACACTCATGGCAGTCTCCAGGGTGATCAATTTCTTAAAATAAAGGCTCGCCAGGGACTGGTTAAAAGTTTGCATTCCAAACTTTTCCTGCCCCATTTGCATGGAAGCGTATATCTGGTGGATCTTGTTTTCTCTGATTAAGTTTTTAATTGCAGCGTTAGGAATAAGTATCTCCACAGCTAAAACCCTTCCTTTACCATCGGCTCGAGGCAAAAGTGCCTGAGTCATCACCGCTTCTAAAGCCATAGAAAGAGTGAGTCTCACTTGGGATTGGTATTGAGAGGGAAAAACATCGATAATTCTAGAGATGGTCTCAGCGGCTGAATTCGTATGAAGTGTCGAAAAAGTCAAATGGCCAGTTTCAGCCACGCGCAGGGTGGCTTCCATCGTTTCCAAATCTCTCATCTCTCCGACTAAAACCACATCCGGATCTTCTCTCAATACAGAACGAAGGGCATTGGGATAAGAGAGAGTATCCACATGGAGCTCCCTTTGGTTGATGATAGCTTTCTTGGGAGAAAGATAATATTCAATAGGATCTTCTATGGTCACAATATGAACGGGTCTTTCTTGGTTGATATGATCGATCATACAGGCTAAAGAGGTTGACTTTCCGCATCCAGTTGGTCCGGTAACCAGGATCAATCCTCGTGGCAGAAAACAGAGTTGCGCTATTCTCAGAGGAATGCCCAGTTGAGCGAAGCTCCACATCTGCGGGAGGAATCTCCGAAAAGCCGCAGCCACGGCTCCTTTCTGCATGAAAACATTGCCTCTAAAGCGGCCCAAATCCTTAATACCAAAAGAAAAATCGAGCTCCAGCTTCTCCTCAAACATTTTTTTCTGTCTGTCTGTTAGCAAACTATATATGATAGACTTCGTTTCAGCAGCAGTAAGTGGGGGATGGTCGAGAGAAATTAATGTTCCGTTAACTCTTATACGAGGCGGGATATAGGTTGTAATGTGTAAATCACTGGCATCCCTTTCAACGACTATTTTTAATAGATCCTGGATTGTCTGTTCCATCTTTACACCCCTTCATCTTTTACCGTTTCCCGTAATACTTCATCGAGTGAAGTTATCCCTTCTTTTACCTTCTCCAATCCGCTTCTACGCAGAGTAATCATTCCATTCTCCATAGCTTTCCTTTTTATCTCTTTAGCTTGACTTTTCTTTAAAATTAAATCTTTTATCTCGCCCTTAATCTCCATGACTTCAAAAAGTCCGGTTCTTCCCTTGTATCCGGTGTTATTACACGCGCTGCATCCGTTTGGTCTAAAGACCGAGACTTTCTTCGCTTCTTCTGGAGTGAATCCGACTTTTTCAAGGCTTTCGGAAGATGCCTTTTCCTGCTCACGACAGTTCTTGCACAATCGTCTCACCAGTCTTTGAGCTGCAACTAAAATAACAGAATCCGCAACTAAATAGGTCTCAACATTCATATTCACCAGCCTGCTGATTGTGCTGGCGGCATCGTTTGTGTGAACAGTGGAGAAAACCAAGTGGCCTGTCAAGGCCGCTTTGATGGCTATATCGACGGTCTCATAATCCCTCATCTCGCCGACTAACATGATATCGGGGTCCTGTCGCAAGAATGCCCTCAGAGAGGAAGAAAAATTCAAGCCAATCTCTTCTCTTATGTTGATCTGATTTATCCCAGGGATATAAAACTCCACAGGATCTTCAGCCGTCATGATATTCTTTTCCATCGAATTGAGTAGTGAAACAGCTGAATATAGAGTATTTGTCTTTCCGCTTCCTGTAGGTCCTGTAACAAGAACTATTCCCCAAGGTCTGCGGATGCAATCCTGAAAAAGATCGAGGGAACCCTTTTCAAACCCTAATTTCGTAAGGTCTAACTTCAACATTTCCTTGTCAAGGAGACGAGCGACAACCTTCTCCCCGAACATGGCCGGAATTGAGGAAACGCGCATGTCAATTTCTTTACGCTCACCTTGCTCTAACCGCACTCTCATCTTTATCCGGCCATCCTGGGGCAATCTCTTTTCTGCAATATCCATATTGGAGAGTATTTTCACTCGGGATATCACTGGAGCCTTATACTTCTTATCGAGGTTCATCAACTCGTAAAGGGTGCCGTCAAGACGGTATCTCACCCGAAAGGAATTTTCATAAGGCTCAAAATGGACGTCACTGGCGCCTTTTTTAATGGCATCTACGAATATAGAATTCACAAGCCTGATTATGGGAGCTTCCTCTGTAACCTGGACTAGCTCTTCAACATCATGGTCTTCCTCTTCTTCTTCAACGACGCTGACTTTTGTTTCATCGGCCAGCTCGATCTCGCTGATTATTTCCTTTACGCGCATCGAGTGAGAAGTGCCATAATATTTGTTTATGGAACTCAGGATGCCTGATTCAGAAGCTATAACAGGCTGAATACTTAATCCTGTTCTAAACCTGACATCTTCTATGATATCCAGATCCGTTGGGTCAACCATGGCCAAAGTCAAAAAGGATCGAATTCTGTGGATGGGCATGATCGCATGTTTTTTTGCGATTTCAGCCGGGATAAGTTCGATAACGTCGGGAAAAACCTCAAATTGATTGAGATCAATATACGGATAGCCTAATTGGCGGCTTAAGCCCTGAGCCATATCCTCTTCTGTGACAATTTCAAGGGATACCAGGGCAGTCCCAATCGATACATTATGCTTCTTCTGGTATTCAAGAGCAGATTTCAGCTGATCCGCACTCAGCAGCTTTTCTTGTAATAAAAGTTCACCTAGATTAGATGCCATTAGGGTGCACTTAATATAATTAATCTGACAATTTTTGTCAATACAGCCAATTCATAGACAGAGACGGCATTCACGCCCGAATCTTCTCT
>CAZSPM010000062.1:0-8082 GCA_964608785.1 uncultured Eubacteriales bacterium | reverse complement strand
CGCGCATCAAGGCAAGCAAGGGGGGGAGAAATATATGTCCCATCGCCCTGCTCATGGAGAAGGTATGGAAGGACATCAGGCTCCCTGGCTCGCCCTGGGAGACTATACAGTCCTTGAAGCAGGAATGACATTCAGCGTGGAGCCCGGGCTCTATGATCCAGAAGGCGGTTTTGGTTATAATCCAAGTGACAATCTGTTGGTGACAAAACAAAAAGGACTACTCATGGGGAGTGTTCCTTATACTAAAGAGTGGATGATTTTGAAGTTATAATTTGCAGCTATCCGTTCCGCAGCTCCTTTTGTTTTCTTTTTTTATTTTTTCATAATATTGCTGGTGATATTCCTCAGCTTTATAGAATTCAGACGCAGGAACGATTTCTGTAGCGATGTTTTTTGAATGTTGATCTGATTTTTCCAATTGTCTTTGAACTCTTAATGGTTTCCATAACCACTTGAAATTTGAACCGCGAGGTGTAACGTTTCCCGTGTTTCGAAGACATCATCATCCTCCAATCATGGGCTTTCTTTTCCCCTCTGATGATGCCTATTATATCACGAAAATTCTAGCACTCCAGGTGGTTCAAATTTTGGGGTGCACTTTGTGGAGGATCAAACATTACTTTTACAGCTTCCGCATTTCTTTTCTAAAATGAAGGGGTTTTTTTTAATTTTTATGCGACTCTTAGGCATGAAAAAACGTATCAAAACAATGAGGAAGGAGAAAAGAAGATTCTATATCCCGAATAGTTCGTTTATAATAACCTTAGATAAGTAACAAATAAAGGAATGCGTTGATGTCTCTCTTTATCGGCGGGATTCAGCCAAAAACAGTCATTATTGATAAACAGCCAAGGATTTGCTCTGCATGCGGCCATCTAAAAGTTTATCTGAAAAGGTTCGATCAATATCTAAGCATTTTTTTTATACCTCTCGTTCCTGTCAAAAGAGGCACTCCATTCTTGATCTGTGAAAATTGTTCTTCTACATTTAATGATCGAGGGACAGAGGTTAAGTTCGGGAGAAGCAGAGGAGAGAGAAGATGCCCTCGCTGCGGAAGAGCTATAACAGATGTTGAGTTTAATTTTTGCCCCTACTGTGGGAAACACGTATAGATAACAGCGGGCTTCAATATCAATAGCGCCGCAACACCTCTTTGCTCACTTTTCTGATAGTATGATTATTCTCCTTTTCCTTTAGTAAGGAAGTTATACAGCAGGGCGAAAACAACGCCTACGAGCCAGGCATCGATAGCCGCATACAACGTGGCTACGACCACACTCCCAAATCCCCATTGTCCGTAGTGATAACCTGGGTAGATTGAATCGATTATTTTCAAAAATTCTACACCATATCCGGTCCAGATCAGGTTGGCAAAACCGACTAATAGGACTATTAATCCCCATACTGCCGAAAGAGCAAATCCAAGGCGAATGACGTTTAATTTCATGTTCTCCCCTCCATTTTTTTTACTTGCTCTAGTTTAGCTTATTTTAGAAGATTTTTCAATTTTTCCATTTGAGGAATCTCAAATTTTGATGGTGTGATGTGCAATGTAAAAGTATTTGATAGAGAAATCGCAAAGATGTTTTACTTATCCAAAAAGTTGTAACTTCCTTGCCCATTCTTAAATCCACCTAATTCCTTTATAAACAAGTAGTTACTCTTCTCGGTTCGCGAATTTCTATAAATGGCATGAATAATGCCATATAAATGGTGGGAATATCGAATATAGGCTAGGGGAATAGCAACAGAGTTAGAACTTGTTTTCTTGAAGGAGGTGATCCGTGTTGCGGAGAAACTCAAGAAGGCAATTCATTTTTAAGCGAAAATTTATTTTCGTAATAAGCGGCATTTCAATTTTCGCAGGATCCTGTTCATTTCCTAGGTATCAAGGGCTCATAACTTGGGAAGAATATATTAAAAAATCTGAGAAAGTCCCTTATATTCTGGAATTACCCTCAAATAAAGGCGTCCTTCTCTATTATGGATCCATTCACAAGGTAGACCCAAGACATCCTCAATTTGTCGATATCGAAAGGAGATGGAAGAAATTCAAGCCGACAATAGCGCTCTGTGAGGGATGTATCTGGCCATTGGAGGATTCACGCAAGAAAGCAATCTGTCGCCATGGTGAAGGAGGCCTTATACGATTTTTAGCAGCCCAGGATGGGATTCCGATACAATGTATTGATCCCCCAAGAAAAAAAGAGGCGTTTCACCTTAGCCGGTATTTCACACCTGGGAAAATCAAGCTCTATTATATTTTGCGTCAAGCGGTAATAAATCGGAATATGAAGAAAGATATCAATGATGTCAATTATGTGCACTTTCTGTTAGGAGAGTTATCAAAATTGGATCGTTTTAAAGGCAACCCCAGTACTTTCGATGAATTTGAATTAACCGTAGGAAAGTTGTTTCCCAATTTGAAGGATTGGCAATCGATTCCTTGTTCCTATTTTTACTCAAACGGCCCGGAAAATTTCTTACCTAAGATTCATCTTAAGGTGAATGAATTTCGAGACAACTATATGTTGATGATCCTGATAAACGAACTAAAAAAAGGGAAAAGAGTTTTTGCTGTAGTCGGACGAAGTCATGTTGTAAAGCAGGAACCTGTTCTTCGTTCAGAACTTCAAAGCTTCTAATTTTCTTCTTCTTTATTCGTTAACACCGGGCATCCATTTCATCTTTGACATCTATTATTCTGTATGATAAGAACTTTGGTCTGTCTTAAAATAACAGTGTATCATCAAGAAAGATAACATAGATTAGCACTTAAAGGATTGCTAGCCGCATGGTTGATCAGAACTTCTTATTTATGTTTCCTGTGGCAGTCGTCTTTGCCACAATAGCTATGATGGCAGGAATAGGCGGAGCGATTTTATTTTCGCCTTTTTTCATAATTGTGTTGAGGCTTGATCCTTTACTTGCCCTCGGCGCAGGACTTGCGATTGAGTTCTTCGGATTTACGAGCGGTCTCATCGGTTATTTATACAAAAAATCGATTGATTTTTCGATAGTAAAAAAACTGATTTTATTCACTGTTCCGGCTACGATTGTTGGTGTCATCCTGGGAAGGATCATTCCCGTTTCTATTCTAAAAACTATGCTGGTTTTGTTGATCTTGTATCTTGCCTATCAATTCCTTCTAGAGGGAAAAGAATGCCTGCCGAAAGATCCTCGTTGCACAGGTGTCGCTGCCCCAGTTAAGGAAAAAACTCTGTCATCTTTAATCAGAGTAACGAGTCTCTTGGGCGGATTGCTTATCGGGATGGTCTCATCGGGCCTGGGAGAGGTAAACGAATATAATTTTCTCAAGAAACTGCGCATGCCCGTTCCGCTCTCCTCTGGCACATCAGTCTTTCTTGTGGCTATGAGTGCAACAGTTGGGTCGCTATCTCATGCATACTTTTTGAGCCGGGAGCCAGAGGTATTCTCCCATATTTTGCCTATTATCATTTTCACAGTGCCTGGTGTTGTCTTAGGTGCACAGATTGGAGTCAGGCTATCAAGAATAATAAAAATAGAGGCCATGGGCCGGTTTGAGGGGGGATTGTTTCTTGTTTTGGGAATGCTGACTTTGCTGAGTGTTTTTAGATAATATTTGGATGGAAGCGTTTATGCTCTTTGGAGAATCCGAGTAAATAAATATAAATCACGTGCATAATTCATGGACTAACGCTAATAAAATGAAAAAAATGTTCCCTGCTTCATTCATACTTTTAGCGGCACTGTCATTCCTCTCATTGGCTCAGACAAAGAAGGCTGACGATTCTGGAACATTCAGCCTGTACTTTGAAAATGATACTTTTGCAGGTACAGATCGCTGCTTCACAGGTGGATTCAAACTCGGATGGATGTCCGGCAATTTAAAAAACTACCAAAAGAATCCACTATTGAGATGGCTTCCCTTTGTGGATAAGCCGGAATTTCAACATACTGTTTCAATTTCTTTTGGTCAGAACATTTATACACCAGACGATATTAATCGTAGTGATCTTATCGTAAATGACCGGCCCTATGCAGGAATCCTTTTTTTTGCAATCGGGATTCATAGCATTTGTGATCGCCGTGCGGATACATTAGAATTCAACTTAGGAATCATCGGGCCTCATTCTTATGCAGAATGGTCTCAAAAATTTATTCACAAATTGATTAATGGAGTTCGACCGGAAGGTTGGCATCATCAATTGAAGGGTGAATTTGTCTTGGGAACGACCTATGAACGCAAATGGAAATTACTTCAGCCACGAAGCCAAAATGGCTTTGGCTTTGATTTTATCCCTCATATGGGAGCAGGCTTGGGGAATGTATACATTTATGCGGGGACTGGAATGCAGATAAGATTTGGGTGGAACCTGCCCAAAGACTTTGGGACTTCACTTATCCGTCCTGGAGGTGATTGCAATCTGAGCTATCGGCGTAAAGGACGATTTGGGATTCATATGTTTTGTGCACTGGATGGGAAAATAATCTTGCGAAATATCTTTCTCGATGGGAACACATTACGGAAGAGTCATAGAGTTGATAAAAATCTTTTAACTGGGGATCTTCTTTTAGGAATAGGCATGAGATTTGGTCGATTCAATCTCAGTTATGCTTATGTTGCTTGGACAAAGAAATTTAAAACCGAAAAAAGAAAGCAGGTTTTCGGCGCTTTCAATCTCTCTTATTCCTATTAAGTCTTTTAGAAAATGCGGTTCATCTCCCAATTAGTTGATGAAAAGTTTTTCCTATCCTTTCGTCATTCCTGCAGAAGCTCTTCATTCCTGCAGAAGCTCGTCATTCCTGCGGAAGCAGGAATCCAGACCTATCTGGTTTCCCGCTTTTGCGGGAATAAGACTAGATTCCCGCTTCCGCAGGAATGACAAATAGGAATGTGGATGACAGCTTAATTAACAGCTTAATTGTATGTCTCTTATATTATTTTTCCAACTAAATGGGAGATGAACCGAAAATACTAAGTTCTAGCCAAGATGTATCTTTTCGGCAATGAGCGATTTCAGCCGTGAGTTGATATGTATCCCATTCCGGCAGGCTGCTGTACATGAGGAACATTCCTGACAAATACTTAAGCCTCTGTTTCCTCTAGTCTGAAGCACCCCTCCAATAGCTTTCTCGCTGTTTCCTATCAAATAGCCAGAAGCCGTATCCAGGTGATTGATTCCCATGTCCAGAGCTTTATGGATCAGGCCAGGGCTGTCCGAGTTCATCACACCTAAGCATGTTTGGAGAAATTGACTTCACATTCTTTGCATGTTAAAACCTATTAACAGTATATATGCAATCAGAACTGGTGAATATTTTTCTTTTGGGATGACACAAAAACAACCTAGAGAGGAGGAAATCACAATGAAAAAAGTCTTTTCTCTTTGTCTTCTGAGCTTCTTTCTTCTGAGCATAATGACTTCTCCTGGTGCTGCTCAAAAAACTTCTGACATTATAGAGAAATGGATCAAAGCCTCTGGGGGAAGAAAAGTGCTCGAGGGCATCAAGGACACAACATTCTCGGGTCTGACAAAAATAATTCAGATGGATCTGAGTGGAGTCGTGACTTTTTACCACAAAGAACCCAACAAACTCCGCCAGGATTTGGAACTGATGGGGATGGTGATGACATCCGCTTTTGATGGAGAAACAGCCTGGCAAGTCAATCCTCAAACAGGAGATACTGAGGAACTTTCTGATGAATATTTAGAACAGGCCAAAAGGGAAGCTCTAGGATTCGGAAACTCTTCTATCCTATATCCTGAAAAATTCGGCATCACTTTTGCCTACAAAGGAAAGGAAAAAATTGAGGATAAAGACTATATCGTTCTAGAACAGACTTTCTCAGACGGCAAAAAGACAACTTTCCATATTGATCCCCGGACTTATCTTACATATAAAACAAAAGGAACAGCTCTGAATCAAATGGGAGTTGAGGCAGAACAAGAAGCATTTTACTCTGATTATAAAAAGGTTGATGGAGTTATGTTTCCTCATTCTGTAAAAATCTTCCAAGATGGTGAAGAATTCATAATATTTACAGTTACAGAAGTGAGTTTCAATAGTGGCTTAAACGATTCCTTATTCAAGATGGATTAAAAAAACTTATACACAAGTACTTTATTCCATATAATTGGCGGTATTGTCAGCTGAGCTTTAGCCATATGTGCTCAATTAGAGAATAATCCTATGCTCTAGCGTCTGTTCATTGCCCTCGATGGAATAAATGCCTAACACCGAAAAGGAGGATTCAAAATGGCATCATTCAGTCATTCAAGGATAGGGTCATTCGAGAACTGTCCCTTGCAGTATAAATATAGCTATATCGATCATGTAGAAGTCGAAGCAAAGGATACAGTCGAGACTTTTCTCGGTTCAAGAGTACATGAAGCACTCGAAAAGCTTTACCAACACAAAAAATTTGAGAAATTGCTAACAGTGGAAGAATTACTGGCGTATTTCAACAAGCGATGGAAGGAAGAATGGAAGGATGCGATTATCATTGTCAAAAAAGATTATACTCAGGAAAATTACAGGAAAATGGGGGAGAGACACCTGACAGATTATTATAAAAAGTACCAACCATTTGACCATGGCAAACTCCTTGGCTTAGAAACGAAAGACCAAATGCCCCTGGATGAAGAGGGGAATTACAAATTCCATATCAGAATTGACAGACTCATGGATATGGGGAACGGGCTTTATGAGGTTCATGACTATAAAACTGGTTCTTCACTATCAAAGCAAGAAGATCTAGATAATGACAGGCAGCTTGCCATGTATTCTCTATGGGTTAGAAAGCAGTTTAAAGACTTCAAAAAAGTGCGTCTGGTATGGCATTTTTTGGCATTCGACAAAGAGATGGATTCCTTCCGGACAGAAGAACAACTTGAAAAAATGAAAGAAGATGTTCTTACAAAGATCAGAGAAATCGAAAAAGCCAAGGAATTTCCTGCCCATGTTTCTCAGCTGTGTGATTGGTGTTTATATAAGGAAATTTGCCCGGAGTGGAAGCACGAAATACAGCTTGAAGAAAAGCCAGAGAATGAATACCTGAATGATCCAGGATTAAAGCTGGTGGATGAGTATGTGCAGATTAAAAAAGAGTTGGATGAACACAAGACGGAAGCTGAGGAAAAACTGGAAAAGCTTAAGCAAGCTTTGATTGCATTCTGCGAGAAGGAGGGTGTATCGGTTGTTTTTGGTTCCGAGAATAAGATCTCAGTCAAAGAATACGAATACATAAAATTCCCTGCTAAGAATACAGAAGAGAGGGAAGAACTGCTTGACGCCTTAAGAAGCATTGATAAATTGGATGACGTGTCCGAGCTTGACGTTTACGCCCTTGTAAGGAAGTTAAGGGATGAAGAATGGGATAAAAAGCAGCTGGAAGTATTGAACCGGTTTAAGACTATAGAAAAAAGTCACCGGCTGAGCGTTTCCAAGAAATGATAGAATGAATCTCATGCGAGGAGCAAAGCGACGTGGCAATCCAAACATTGAAATCATAGGATTATTTCCTTTAAATTCCATTATATTTCTGATTTAATAGGAGATAGAAGTTAAAAAACCATATAAAATTGGAGGAACTAATTGTCCCCTCAAAATGCAGGTTCTGGTAAATCCACCGCCACTAAATGGCTTATAGGCTGCGGCATTGGCTGTGGAGTGGTGATCATCTTGGCCATTATTCTAGGCGTGAGTGGCTTTTTCTTTGTCAGAAACATCGTGGAAGGATTTAAAGAGACAGAAACCCTCATGGACGCCATAACTGAACGCTATGGGCAGGTTGAGGAATTCTGCCCTGACCCTGATGGTGCTATAAAGTCAGAGCGTTTGGAGGCCTTCCTGGCCGTACGGAAGACTATGGCTCCAGCTTCACAAGAATTGGAAAATTCTATGAATATTCTTTCCTACGACAGGCGGAAAGAAGAATTCAAGGAAGAGCCGGCCCCAGGCAGATTGGCAAAGATAAGAACAGGATTCCGCATGGTCCCCCAGATAGCAGAATTCTATAGAAGCCGAAATCAAGCGCTTCTTGATGTGGAGATGGGACTGGGAGAATATTATTTTATTTATATCGTTTCCTACTTC
>CAZSPM010000061.1:0-8097 GCA_964608785.1 uncultured Eubacteriales bacterium | reverse complement strand
GCATGAGGTTGGGTAGGCTTACGCTGAAGCAGGTGCCGGTCATTATTCTTCCGACCAAGCGATTCTCCAAAGGTTTTGAAGATGGGAAATACACGATAGGCGGTGGCATCGGCACAGCTGCCATGCGCCAGTTTCTTTCGACCATTGATTATAAGAACGACCGGATGATCCTGCGAGAACGGACAAAGGAAAACGCTCGCAAACTTCGGAAAGAGCTCACAGGCAGGATTGCCGCTGAGGTGCCTTTTGTGTTGGACGCCACCCATGTGATGATGGCTAGAGGAGGTTTGAACGATAAAGACGGGCTGACCTTCTTCGTGGACTCTGGTCTCGCAAGTGAAGCTTGTTTCACAGCACCGATTCAAACTTTGAACTACGTTGGTATTCCGGTGCCTGAGACAAAGATTGATAAGGAAGGTGGAGGAGGTGGAGGAGGACAGTGGGCTTCCGGAACTTTCCCGATCAAGACAATCAGTATGGGCAGTTTGACACAATCCAATGTCAAGGGCGAGTTTGGAGCCAGACCGCCAGAATCCTATTGGGGTTCAGGATATATTCAGGATGGACTGATTTCGCATCGATTTCTGCGCCAGTATTCTTCCTGGACACTCGACTTCGATGCCATGAAGTACATTTTCGAGAAGTAGTAGGGAAATGAAAAAAAGAAGATTCTATATTTAAAAGTATTTAAAAGTGTCAGGAAATAAGCTTCGAATCACATCTATGTAAAATGGGCAGTTTAATCGTTCCCTAGATAACCAATGGCCATCGAGAAAGTCTCGTTTTTCAGGAAATATTTTGTGCCCGGCCTTATCTTTCAAAGCGTTCTTATCGGTGGGGGGTATGGAACTGGTCGTGAAATTATCGAATATTTCATGAAATATGGAACCCTGGGCGGGATATTGGGGATGTTTCTCCTTACCTTGGTCCTATGGGCACTCATGCTGGCTGTGACATTTGAGTTTTCTCGAAAATTTAAGCACTATGATTATCGATCGCTTCTGTTGGATCTTCTCGGCCGTTTTTGGCTCGTCTTCGAGATAATTTTTATAGTTCTTCTGATTGTTGTATTGGCCGTCATTGGCTCTGCATCGGGGGTGTTGTTCCGTGATTTTCTTGGATTTCCCTATATCGTCGGCGTAGGAATTATGTTTGCGGCTGTGGGATTTCTAACTTTCAAAGGCAGCGGTCTCATAGAAAAATTTCTTTCTGCTTGGTCGATTTTCACCTATTTTGTCTACGCACTTTTTCTCGTTGTCGCCATCATTAAATTTGGTCCCCTGATCCAGAAGAATCTCACAAGCGGCCTCATTCTTCCCAATTGGGCAATAGGAGGCTTCAAGTACAGTTTATACAATAT
The DNA here is from genome assembly GCA_964608785.1 of uncultured Eubacteriales bacterium. Classification (GTDB taxonomy): domain Bacteria; phylum Acidobacteriota; class Aminicenantia; order Aminicenantales; family Aminicenantaceae. The sequence goes on along the minus strand of CAZSPM010000061.1, from coordinate 6,737 downwards.
GTGTGTCTTCCCAGCTGTCCTATTTTGTATTAGAAACATTGAAACAAGAAAAGAGGCAATCTCTGCTGGCGCTCTCGCTGCACTTATCGGTATTCTGCCCGCCTTTCTGTTTTATATTGCCATTCTTGGTCATTATCCTGAGGTAGTATCTGAAGAAATCCCAGCGGTTTTCGTCATTCAAAAAGCAGGGGTGCCATTTCTTTTGGTTGTTTTTCTTGTCATGCTGGCAGGAACATTAATAGAGACAGGAACAGGCTTCATTCATTCTGTTAACGAGAGAGTACAGTCTGCTTTTCAGGATAGTGGGAAAGTTTTTCCGCGTTGGATGAGACCAGTCATAGCTGTAGTCATGCTCCTTGTAAGCTTGGGTTTATCGACTTTCGGAATAATTAATCTGGTTGCCAAAGGATATGGACTGATGAGCTGGGGAGTCTTTTTTATCTATATTATCCCTTTAATGACTCTTGGATTATATAAGATCTTTAAGAAATAATTTCTTGATGAAAAGCGTGAACAAGTGATTGCCCAGATCGCGAGAGCGCTTTATGATTATTTTTTTTAATCCCGAAGTAAACTGAAATAGACAAATTGTGGTATTATTGTATGTGAATGATCCAGATTAAATTTTTAAATAGTGAAAATGATAGAAGGAGTTGCCTGAAAGGATAACAATGAAATCTGAAAAAACTCTGCTTCTTTTGGCCGTAAGCCTGATTATGGCTTTTTGTACCACAACCCAAACAAAGATCGAACGTGAGAATGATAATAATCCTCAGTACCAGTACGAAAAAGCTGTTATCGCCATGAAGTATGAACTTGTGGATGAGGCCATAAAATATTTAAATCAAGCTATTTCTCTAGACCCTAACCATTATCAATCCTATAGTCTTCTCGGACTGGCTCATTTCAAAAAGCGGAATTTGTTCCAGGCTGCTTCGGCCTATGAGAAATGCCTGGAATTGCAACCTGATATGTCAGAAGTTCGCAATAGTCTAGGGTTTATCTATCAAGAATTGGACGTCTTGGATAAGGCAGAGGAAGAATATAAAAAAGCATACTCCATCGACAGCAATCACAACGCCAGCTTTAACCTGGCCAAGCTGTACTTCGGACAAAACAAGCTGGAACTTGCCCTGGATTATGTCCAGAAATCGATCCAGAAAAACAGCCGCGCATCAAATGCCTATAATCTTCAAGGAGTTATCCTGAACAAAACAGGCAGACCGGCCGAAGCCATCAAAAGTTTTCAGAATGCCATTAGGATTTCTCCCAATGATATCATCATAAGGATTAATTTAGGTATTGCCTACATCAATAACAAAGAGTTTGATAAGGCTCGAACACTCTTAGAGAAGACTCTTCCTCACATCAAGGACCAATCGCTCAAAGATAAAGTCAGTGAATATTTAAAAATAATAAAAGAAAGAAGGCTGTCTCACTCGGAGTCCTTCCTCTAAGAAATACTCTTTCTGGAATTGAAATAGATATTAAAATTGCAAAGGAAGGCAACTTCGTTCATTTCTATTTTTCTTTCTTTTCGAGCTTTTTCAAATTCTCCAAAGCGCCTTTCTTGAGTCTTTCTAAAAACGCTTTATCTGCCTTGGCATCTTTTGGAATCATTTCTAAAGTCTTTTTGTAGAATTCAACAGCCAGCTCGTTGTCTCCATTCCTCATATAAGCTTCAGCCAGGCTGTCGTAGACATTGGCAGAATTCGGAAAAGCCTCGACATTCAATTTAAGGATTTCAATGGCTTCTGGAATCTTTCTTGAGTTCAACAAAGTATATCCCAGGCTGTTTATTGTGCCTTCATTAAGCTCATCCGGATGTTTTTCTCTTAGTTCATGGAAGAACGTAACTGCCTTTTCTATCCCCTCATTTTTAATTGCCCGCACAAAAACCATGGATGGCGAATCATAGCGGGTATAATCCAGATAGGCCAGAGCGGGATCTTTGCCACTGCCGATTGCGTGTTTGACAATCTCAGGACCTATGCTCAATCCATTATTGCTATTTGTTAAATAGACAACTCCGATTTTCTGCTTTTTATAGGCAACGATATAGTTCCTGAAAATCCCATAATCTCCCCACTGCCAGAAAGCATCTCCAGAGTCTGTATGCTCCAGCCCGAAGCCAAGGCCCCAAAAGACATCTTCCTTAACATCGATCTGAGGCGTGAGCATCTCCTTCACGGTTTCGCTTTTGAGCCCGACATCATTCAACATGGCCACAACAAAGCGCGCATAGTCGTAAGCCGTCGTATAGAGACTTGCCGCCGCATGTGCCCTTTTTCTCTTCCTGAATTTCCCGGTGGTCTCACTGAATATATCATGCCCTACAGCGGATTGAGTCTCATAAATATCCTGCCAGACCATACTGCTGTTCTTCATTTTTAGCGGTTCTATGGCCAATTTTCTCATTATTTCATGAAGGGGCTCACCTTTAAGATGTTCCACAATTCTCTGAAGGTACATATAACCATCGGCGGAGTAGCTGTATTTTTGGCCCGGCTCAAAATGGATGGGAAGGGGCTTGCGCGGCCCCCCATTGGGCAATCCAGAGGAATGGCTCAATACCATACGGGCAGTAATCCGGCTGAACCAATCCCTGCGGAATCCCTCTAAATCTATGGGATGCCTTATATACTCTTTTTCCAGATAGTTTTGAGGAGTATATTGAATCAATGGAGTATCTAAATCCAGTTTACCCTTTCCGACCAATTTCATAGCTACATAGGCGAAAAAGGGCTTGGTGAGAGAGGCCGCTTCAAATATGGTGTCATCAGTGACCGGCTCACCAGTTTTGGTGTTTTTGATACCAAAGCCGCGGGACCATATGATTTTTCCATCAATAATTACGGCTATGGAAAGCCCTGGAACCTCTGCCTTTTTCATCAACTGAGGGATAACCTTCTCAAGTTCGGATATCAAAGCCTTCTTATCACTATCTGTTTTTAGAGGCGCAGATTCCTGGGCAAAACTTTGACTGCCGGCAATTAAATGACAAATTATGACGATTATGAAAGCATTTCTCATTATGCTTTTCTTCACTTCAATCCTCCTTTCATCAGTAGCAATCTGTAGAGGGAGTTTTTTGCAAACAAGTCCCTTTTATCATAAATACGTACTTAATCATAAAATGGTTTCCAAAATATGTTGATAATTATCTGATTTTTTGTATAGTTATAGGAATAAAAGGGCAAAATGGTTAAAATTGAGCCTGAATCTTTGAATTATAAAAGAGAAAGGTCTCCGGGAGGATTATACTATTCTGCTATTTTAAAGAATAAGCGTTTCAAGGCAATCAATTTCTTAAAAAGAGCATCTCAGGATAAACAGTTCTTCACTTTGATGAAGATATTCCTTAGATCATTGCAATTGGGATTGTATATACCTTTCCTATCTAATCTTAAAAAAATGCCTTCCTGGGATGAATTTTTATTTTCTCGATTAAAGATTTGGGGTGAAACTCTATGTAAGATTGTGAAGGCCAAACTGCATATAATTAACAGTGAAAATGTGTTTCAGAACAAAACGTATCTCTTCGCTTCAAACCATTTATCTTTGCTGGATATTCCGGTTTTGGCTGCGGCAATTCCTGTCAAAAATAAATTCATTGCCAACAGGGAGCTTTCCTCCTTTTTTATAACAAAAATATTGATAACAGTCGGCGATAGCGTGTTGGTCGATAGAAGCGAAAAAAAGGGACAGATAAAAGCTTTAAGAGATATTCGACAAAGCTTGCTCAAAGGAGATAATCTTATCATCTTCCCCGAATCGGATATGAGTCACGATGGCAACTTGCATAGATTCCAAAGGGGCGGGCTTTCAGCCGCCGTCTTCGCAAAGGCTCACATTATGCCCGTATTCATAGAAGGAACCTGGGAAGTTTGCCCGCCCGGAGCTTTTTCCTTTAAATTCAATAAAGACGTATATGTCATCTTTGGAGAAGGGATAGATTGTAAAAATCTGGATAGAGAAGAGAAAAAAAATATAAATACAATTGTTTACAATAAGTTGAAAAAATTAAGTGAAGATATGATTCACAAGATATAGAAAGGATCTTTTTTAATATTTTATGGTCGAAAATAACGCTTTTATCAATCATATACGGAATTTAAATTACTCAAGTTCAAAAGCATGTATTATGCACAAAAGAATCTAATAAAAAGCGGTTGATATTTGTTAATACATGCTGCCCCACACGTCGGACGTGTCAGCCAGTATTATTTCCTTTCCCTCGGCCAAAGCGGCAACATCCATGGTCCGAAACTTCTTGCCGTCCCAGAAAAGAAACAGCAGGGACTGGTCGTCTAAGCGTCTAAATACATCAAAGCAGACAGCGAGAACATCCGTTGCATCAGGCGTCAGCTCGATAAGCGTGGCCGAAAACAGGCTGTTCTTATAAACTTTTTCCTTCTGAAGTGTTGGGTATGTCCTGAAAATTTTGGCGAATGCATTGGAAAGCCATCCTTTCCTGTCAGCCCGAATGACAAATGAGGTATCCCCTGTACGCTCTACTGACACCACGGCATTACACGCAGAAAGCACTCTAATATCAACGGGATGTCCCAAATTGTATTCGAGGGTTCCTCCGAGGTAAAAAGTGATAAAAGGACCGCTTGTATTGAGGACTAAAATGTGCTCAGGTTTTCTTTTTTCTACAAGAGGCTTCGCCGTCAAAGCATCTCTCTCCAGTTTCGCAAAACTGGGGAGGAAGCTGAACGGATAATAGGCGGACAACACCAATCCTGGCACCAAGACTCCCGTGAGAATGAACCATCCGAAGATTCGCGTAAAAACTGGCCTATGCAGCGCCTTGGGCATTAACCGCCTGGAGAGGGGATCAATCTGAACGAGAGAAATGGCAAGGAGAATCCCTGCTGCTGCGATTGGGAAATAAAGCCCTCGTTCGCTTGCGTCGCTTCCCATCTGGGGAAGAAGGGCCAAAACGAAGACAAGCATTGCCCATAAGACAAGGGGTCTGCGCAGAAATGGAAAAAGTGCCCATATCCATAGGGCAAAAAGAACAAATCCAGCAACGGCAAGAAAGATAAAAGTCGCGGGGAAAAACCAAAAAATGGAGGGAGGAACCGGCGAAAGTGTAGCCAGCCACATAACGGGCAGATTGGAAACAAGATGAGAAAGATAATTACCAGGTTGTGTAATTGGATCAATATACATAAGACTGTTTATGCTCCCGAACTCAAGAAACTTGTAAAGGCCCAGATATAGGACAAGAATCAGTAGCGGAGGCAGCCAAGACGGCCAATCGCGAAGGAATAGCGGAATGCGTTTTCTAATTGTTTTCATGCCTAAACTTGTCCCTTCTTCATCCGTTCCTTCAGGCATCAAAAACGTCATAAGAATCAAAACAAGAGGTGTCACGGCTGCGCTTTCCTTGCACCCCAGTGCGAGGACCAAGGCTATTAGGGAACAAGCAAGAGCCCAAGGCCGCCGTTTCTTAAGCCAGGTTATATGGCAGAGAAGGGAAAGGTTAATGAAAAAGACGCATAGGATATCCGTCATAGTTGCGATCCATCCTATAACCATGCTGTGATCTTCACAGGACAGGAAAAAAAGGCCAGAAAGAAAGGCGATAAGCGTTTTATGGGTAAGTCTTCTGACAATAAGGAATAACGTAAAAGCAACACATCCATGAAGAAGCACGGAAAGCAGGTGAAGAGGGAGGGCGCTTTCGCCGAATACTTTTATGAAACCCACATAAACAAAACTGGCGATCGGTCTCCAGAATCCCCCTCCTGTGATATTTATATCCATCCACCAGAGGTTAGCAATATCAGGTATATCGATCACTGACCAGAGGCCCTTCCACCACGAAAAGGGCAGGGGATCCTGATGCAGCATATTCAGAAAGAGAATATCGTCCCCATTGAATCCTCCCTTGAGGTATGGCCAGTTGAATGCAAGAGAAAGGAGGATGAAAACGGCTAAAATAAATAGAGAAGAAATTACTTTTTTATCAGTTTTGCCAATCCCTTTCCAACTTTTGCTATATCTAGCTTTAAACATCCTCTAATAAACATAGGACACTGAAAATTGCATGGTCAACAGAAGTGAAAATGAAGCAAAATCAAAAGCAAATGTGACAGGGGAAATGAGGTGGTTAGATGCTCTATGAGTTCTTGTTTTTTCTACTGCGCTTCCCCAGGTTTGATTTCAGCAACCTTATCTTGCAGTTTCTCTTTTTCCGCTTCTTTGGACTTGTACCTAATCCTCACCAGTATACCCAGGGCAATTAAAAACAGAATGATGTCTTGGAAAGGCACCTTAATAGCATCTCCCCATAGGAGGTTTGTGATTATCCCAAATAATGCCATTACCATAACAATGATGGTCCAAATAACCATTACTATTCCTCCTTAGTGAGCATTGAGAATTCTAATTTTATAGATGTTACTATTCTTTCCCTTTTTTGACTCATGTTCGCCCGCTAATATTTTCTTAAGCTTTTATCATAGATAAAGTCAGAAGTCAAAAATACTATGAATAGTCAGAGATAAAAAATTATCTATAGAATGTAATGATAGGGCGCCAACGTATTCAATTGGCGGATGTATCAGTCAAGGGCAAGAAGTGTGCAATCGAGTTGGCGTAGTAGCGAAGAACTTCAATACCATCTGATGCAGCACGATAAAGATTCTCTTCTTCGAGCACAAGGTGCCGCAGAGTCAACATGCGCAGCCCTACACTAATTGCATAATCCCGGTCACGTCTGG
>CAZSPM010000060.1:0-8100 GCA_964608785.1 uncultured Eubacteriales bacterium | reverse complement strand
GAAATCAGGTAATTTAATTTGAGAATCATGGGCTAAAATAATGTGAAAATTGACAGCTTTGAACTGACACATGTCAGCGCAGTCGCCACAGCCCGTGCACATCTTCACATCCACTTGGCTTATAAAACCGGAAGAAATCAGCATCGGGATACCTTTACGTTGGGCTTGCATGGCTCCACAGCAGCATGCACAGCAATTGCATATGGCATAGAAGCGGCCTAACATTGCGTCTTTAAAGAAAGCATGATGTACATGGCCATGCTCATGCTCAGTTTGAAGTATCTCCATTGCTTCGTCAGAATTGATCCAGCAGGAACGAAGGGGGTGGTGCTCAGCGACAAAGCTGGCAAAAGGCTCACCAATGATAAGACATACATCCAACGGCTGACAGGGATCAGGGCGTGAGGCACGGCAGGGGCATTCAAGGGCAACAATATGGTCGGGATTGCGCAATATGATGTCTCTGGCATGGGTATAAGGGATTACCTGTTCCGGGACAGTCAAATCAACCTTTTCCTTCACAGTAACCAGTTTTTTCGCTGCATCTAGGGTTAAGACTTTGCCATGATAGTTGTCAGCAGTGGTACCACTGTCAGGATTCTGCTGTGAGGGGGTCTTTATTAGCTCGGTTGAGGTATTAGCGGTTGCCCTGGAGGAGAACAGCCGTTTCATCCTACGGACTAATGCCCTCAGGATTTGATTCCTAGGAAGCTCTCCCGTCCCAATGCCTATATACAAGTAAGGCCACCGTGCATACACATAACCATGTAGCCAGTCGAAAAATGAGTAGCCGCGCTTGTAGAAAGCTTCCTTAGTAAAGGATAGGGTTGAAGGTTGAAACAGACGAGGTCTGAACCTAAGTCTCATTGTAAAATTATTCTTTTTCTTATGCTCATTAGGAACTTAATTTTTCTACATGGGCGCCTAATTCGATCATCTGTATTTTTCGCAATCAGAAGGTCGAAACTTTATTTTTTCAACCCAGCCAGCCTCTTCCTCGCATCCTCCACCTCAACAATACTAGGATCAGTGTCCTTCCAGAGGGTGGGGAATTTCTCGTAGTGCTCTACTTCAATCTTTTATGTAATCTTTATGAATGTTATTCCAAATTCAGTTTTTTCATTAACGCTTTAAACCTTGAATCTGAGCGAATCCCGTCCCAAAAGGGATTTAAGTATATATAATCAACTATGTCAATAGAGCGATCTTGATATGCTTTTTCAAATGCCTCAAATGTCTTGTCAATCTCATTCAGACCAAAATAAATTCTTGCGAAATCAAAGGGATCAACATATTCCTGTGAGGATTTTTTTTTTAATTTTTTTAAAACTTTCCGCGCCTCATTCTTCCTACCTAAAACTGTGAGCACATATGCAAGTGATGGAGATTCAATCTTTTGGAACATTTCTACTGCTTCTTTATATTTTCCTTTTTGCAGATATGCTTGTCCAAGCCATTCATATGTACCTTTATGTTCAGGATCTATCTCAAACGTCTTTTTTAATTGTTGAATCGCTTCATCATATTTACGTGCAAAAACAAGAAAAGACCCATATTCCTTATTAATTATAATCGATAAAGGATCAAGCTTGAGAGCTATTTTAATTTCTGAAATTGCTTCATCAATTCGCCCTAAAGTCTTCAATAATTCAGCATTCCAATGATGTGCCGTTGCAAGGCCTGGATTTAACTCTATAGCTTGTTTTATATATCTCTCAGCTCCATCCCAGTCCCAATCATACCATAGTTTTATTCCAGACAGAGATGTGTAAGCTTCGGCAAGTTTATCATCTATTTCTAATGATTTCTGTGCTGCATCCTGAGCTTTCGGATAAGTTTCTCCAGTCGGATAACTGGCATAGAAGGGAAGAACAATATAACAGTCAGCCAATCCTGCGAAAGCTAATGCATAATTGGGATCTAACTTAATCGCTTGCTCGAAATATTCGATAGCCTTTTTCAAGCCATCTTCACTGCGTTTGTTCCAGAAGTAACGACCTTTCAAATACAAATTGTAAGCTTCAATATTCTTCGTATAACGCTTTACAAGAGTTTCCTTCTCTTCTCCCAATAGATTTACTCTCAACTTATTAACAATTGCCAAGGAAATTTCATCCTGGACGGAAAACAAATCGTTCAACTCAGGATTGTACTGATTAGACCATTAGAGGGACTCATCAGCAACATTGATAAGTTGTGCCGTTATTCGAAATCTATTTCCATCTTTCTGTACACTTCCTCTCAGTACTGCATTGACTTTTAGCTTCTCACCAATTTCTCTTATATCTAGTTCCTCTCCTTTGAATGAAACGGTAGAAGTCAGAGCTGGGACTCGTAAGTCCTTGATTTTGGTTAAAGCGTTTATTAGTGATTCTGCTAGACCATCACAGAAATATTCTTGATCTTTTTGGGGACTTAAATCATCAAAAGGGAGAACTGCAATAGAAGGTTTGTCTACTATAATTGGAGCTGACTTCTTCTGTTTCAAAGGACTCCAGATAATTAATCCTATAACGATAATAGCGATAACAATTAAGGCTGGGATTAACAGTTTCTTCAATCCGAATGTTACTGTTATCTCCTTTGAGGTAATTGGCTTTCTTTTAGGAACTACTGTCTCTGTTGTAGGAATGCCTTCTTCTATCCTAGTTAACTCGGAACGCACTTCTCCTGTACTCTGATACCTTTGCTCTTTATCCTTTTCCATACATCTCAAAATCACTTTGCTGAGGTATTCGGGAATTTGAGTGTTAAGCTCCCTGGGATCCAGAGGCTCTTCGCTCTTGTGCTTCATTGCTATGCTTAAAGGCGTTTCTCCCTCAAAAGGAACTCTCCCTGTTATCATCTCGTACAGGATGACTCCCAATGAATAGATGTCTGAACGATGGTCCACATCTTTCACTTCAGCCTGTTCAGGTGACATGTATTCTGGCGTCCCAATCATTACCCCTGCACCTGTTATCCCTTTCGCCTTGAGTGATCGAGCTATCCCGAAGTCCATGATCCTTGCATTGCCCTCTTTATCAATCATGATGTTGCTGGGCTTTAAGTCTCGATGAACGACTCCTAGCCTATGCGCTTCAACTAATCCTTCACATACTTGCTTGGCGATAGATAAGGTTGTCGATATAGCTAATTGACCCGTTTGTCTAATTAGACTCTTCAAATCCTGCCCCTCAACATATTCCATAGTGATATAATATGAGCCTTCTTCTTTATTGAGATCGTACATACGACATATATTCTTGTGAGAAATATCACGGGCTGTCTTTAATTCATTCCTGAAACGCTCGATGGTTTTCTTGTCAGCAGCAATCTCAGGCTTTATAAGCTTTAAGGCTATCTTGGCATTAACCTCTTTATCCAAAACCTTATAGACCTTTCCCATGCCACCTTTACCCAGTTCTTCAATAATCTGGTATCTTCCCGCAAAGGTTGAACCCGTGGTTAATTCTTCTTTGGGTGTTTCAAGGGTTTCTGTAACCTTAATATCCTTGGAAGGCTGTAGAGGAGTGGCACACTCGCCACAGAATTTCACTGTATCAGGGTTATCTGTATTGCATCTAGGGCACTTCATATGCCATTAGCTCCCATTGCTAGCGTGGCAAAAGAATAACAAGGAATGAAGCATGAGTCAAATTTGAGCTGACTATTGACTTATCCCCATGTCAACCTAATGTCACACAGAATGACTAATATCGCTACTAACTGCCTACGGTTTTCGCTTTGCCTATCTCTAGGAAAATGCCTAATTTTTCAGGGATTGAGAGTGAAACAGATGGTGGAGCTGATGGGGATTGAACCCACGACCTCTTGACTGCCAGTCAAGCACTCTCCCAACTGAGCTACAGCCCCACCTGGGATTTTCATATTACAAAAAGATCGGTATTCAGTCAAGTTGCCCTGCCTCGTTTTCATTCTCTATATAACCAATCATGTACCGCTTAAGATTGCCGCGCTTCGATCGCAATGACACAATGTGGTTAAGAAATATCGCTTTATTTTAAGAGTTTATTTAACAATTCCATTGAAAAGTGTTAAAATAATTTACGCAAGTGGATAAAAAAATGCCCAAGAAAAAAACTAAATCAGTAAAAAATCTATTCTTTTGGATTGCAGCAGGGATCATCATCATCATTCTCTATAGTCTTCTCCAAAATCCTGGTGCAGTCAAACAAGAGGTGGATTTCAGCCAATTCATGACCCAGACCGAAGAAAATAAGGTTCAGGAAGTCACTATTGCTGGAAATCAAATCAAAGGAAAATATGTGGATGGAATCTCGTTTAAATCAGTTGTGCCGGATCAATTTGACGACCTTGTGAAAATTCTCCGGGAACATAAAGTTATCATCAAAGTGAAAGACACATCTCGAAACCCCTGGTTCTCCTATCTTTTTACCTGGTTTCCCATCATTCTCTTAATCCTCTTCTGGGTTTTCTTCATGCGCCAGATGCAGGCTGGGGGAAACAAAGCCCTCTCCTTTGGCAAAAGCCGAGCAAAGCTTTTCTCTGGAATTCAGAAAAAAGTGACATTCAAGGATGTTGCCGGAGTGGAAGAAGCCAAGGAAGAACTTCAGGAGATTATTGAATTCCTTAAAGACCCTCAGAAATTTCAAAAATTGGGGGGTCGTATTCCCAAAGGTGTCATCATCGTTGGCGCGCCAGGAACAGGGAAAACCCTGCTTGCCAGGGCTGTAGCAGGAGAAGCAAATGTCGCCTTCTTCTCTATCAGCGGCTCTGATTTTGTCGAAATGTTTGTCGGTGTGGGAGCCTCTCGCGTGAGAGATTTGTTCGAACAGGGAAAAAAGCAAGCTCCATGTTTAATTTTTATCGATGAGATAGATGCTGTGGGAAGACAGAGAGGCGCAGGTTTGGGGGGAGGCCATGACGAGCGCGAGCAAACTCTCAATCAACTCCTGGTTGAAATGGACGGATTTGATTCCAATGAAGGAATCATCCTGATCGCCGCCACAAACAGACCCGATATTCTGGATACGGCTCTTCTCAGGCCTGGAAGATTCGATCGAAGGGTTGTTGTCAACATGCCAGACGTCAAGGGGAGAGAGGACATTCTAAGAGTCCACATTAAAAATATCCCCCTGGCTAAAGATGTGGATCTAAGAGTGCTAGCACGTTCGAGTCCGGGATTCTCTGGAGCTGACCTGGCCAATCTTGTCAACGAGGCCGCACTCCTCGCCGCTCGCCACGGAGCGGATAAAGTGGCTATGAAGGATATGGAAAGTGCCAAGGATAAAGTCCTCATGGGTGTGGAGAGAAAGAGTATGATAATCAGCGAAGAAGAGAAAAGAAGCACGGCTTACCATGAAGCTGGCCATGCCTTGATAGCTGCTCTCATGCCAGAAGCTGACCCCATACACAAAGTCACTATAATTCCCAGAGGACTGGCTTTGGGCCTAACCCAACAGTTGCCTCTTGATGATCGTTATACATATTCCAAAGATCATCTCGAAGCGCAGCTTTCTGTTCTTATGGGAGGCAGAGCCACTGAGATTCTTTTCCTTGGGAAAACAACAACTGGAGCTGCCAGCGATTTCGAAAGGGCCACAGATATCGCCCGCAAGATGGTCTGTCAGTGGGGCATGTCCGATCTTGGACCTTTAACCTTTGGCGAACGGGACGATCTGATCTTCCTGGGCAAGGATTTGGCCATGCATAAGAATTTCAGCGAAAAAACATCTGAACTCATCGATGAGGAAGTCAAGAAAATCATCAATAGAAACTTCGATAGAGCAAAAGAACTTTTAGAAAAAAACAGAAGTAAATTGATAAATATCGCAAAGACTCTTCTTGACAAAGAAGTTTTAACTTCTGCGGAAATAGACGCAATAATAAAAGGGAAAAAAATAGTCAAGGAAAAAAAGACACCTCCGATTGCAAAAAATAAAAAAGAAAAGCCTAAAGAAGAGCCTAAAAAAATCCAACCTATAAAAAAACCAGATTTAGCAAAAGCGTAAAAGGTGAGAAAAGAGTTCACATTTCAGATCAACGGAAAAGATTACACCTTAGGCCGAAGAACCTGGATCGCAGGAATCATCAACGTCACCCCTGATTCTTTCTCCGATGGTGACCTCTATTTCGACAAAGACAAGGCTATCGAAAAAGGATTGGAGCTTGTTTTAGAAGGTTCTGACATAATCGATATCGGGGGAGAAAGCTCAAAACCTGGCGCAGAGACCATCTCCGTAGAAGAAGAGATTAGACGAGTTATCCCTGTAATTTCTGCCCTGAGGAAAAGAATAGACCTCCCTATCTCAATCGATACGACAAAATCAGAAGTTGCCGAGGCCGCTTTGGCTGCAGGAGCTGATATCATCAATGACATCAGCTCTCTTCGCTTTGACCCAAGAATGGGCCCCTTGGCCGCTCAAAAGGATGTGCCTGTTATCCTGATGCATATGAAAGGAACACCAAAAACGATGCAGCTTAACCCCTCCTATGAAAATGTAGTGTCTGAAGTTATGGCTTTCCTGAAAGAAAGGCTTAAAGCTGCAGAGACCTATGGAATAAAAAAAGAAAAGCTTATCATTGACCCAGGAATCGGATTTGGAAAAAGATTCGATGACAATCTCACTTTACTCAATAATCTCCGTGCATTGGAGGAACTAGAGCGACCTATCCTGGTTGGAACATCAAGAAAATCTTTTATCGGTAAGATAATGAATGTGCCTCCCCGGGAAAGGCTTGAAGGCACTATTGCCACGGCTATTTTAAGCATTATGAATGGAGCTCATATCTTAAGAGTACATGATGTAGCCTCGGTCAAAAAAGCCATTCTTGTGGCAGAGGCCATCATGAACGAAAATATGCCTTCAAGATCCAATGAAGAAAATAAGGATAGAAAGAGAAGCTATGTTTTCTGATATCGTCGGCGCCCTAGAACGTTTTACTCTTGGAGACCTGGTAGATATCCTCCTCGTAACTTTTATCCTCTACTACATATTTGTTTTAATAAGGGATACCAAAGCTTATCAGATGGCGGTAGGCCTTGGCATTATCGGACTTCTCTTTTTGATCACGCAATGGGGAAAACTAATCGTCTCCAATTGGATAATCAGACTATTCTCCCCTTTCCTGATCATTGCGATAATCGTCCTTTTCCAGGGAGAAATAAGAAGAATTTTAACGATGATTGGTTCCCGCTCTCTCAGAAGACCTCTCTCATCAAAAACCTTTAAAGAAAAATTAGAAGATGTCTTCCTGGCAATTGATTACCTGGCCTCCAAGAAGATAGGAGCTTTGATTGCCATTGAAAAAGAAGTTTCTCTCAAGAGCTATGCAGACCGCGGGACAAAAATTGATGCCAATGTTTCTAAGGACCTTCTGGTAAATCTCTTCTTCCCTCATTCCCCTCTTCATGATGGGGCGGTCATCATTCAGAGGGATAAAATCTCAGCAGCCGGTTGCCTCCTTCCTCTTCCTCCCACGCACAACCTGGCCGCAGATCTCCTGGCGCGGACGCGCCATTTAGCCGCCATCGGCCTCTCACAAGAAACAGATGCCGCAGTAGTGGTTGTTTCTGAAGAGACAGGAACAGTATCTTTAGCCACCAAAGGACACTTAACAAGAGGATTAGATAAAGAAGAACTCAAAGAGAATATGCATAGGTATTTACAATAAAAATGAAAAGATTTTTCACGAGACTATTTATAAGAAACTGGGGACTCAAGCTCTTCTCTTTTCTTCTCGCTTTGCTTCTCTGGTTTACTCTTATACCTGAAGAAAAGATGTCATCTGAGAAAACTCTGACCATTCAACTCGATCTCCATAACATCCCTTCAGATATGGAGCTGGTTGAAAAACCGCCATCGACAATTGATGTGAGAATCAAAGCTCCCAACCGCCGTATCAGTCAAATCACTCCAGCCAATGTTCGTGCCATACTGAACCTCGAAAAAGCCCGGATTGACCAGAGAAGGTATCCCCTTAACAACAGCATGATCAGCATCCCCCAGGGCGCAGAAGTCAAATATATACTCCCAAGTCATGTTAACCTTAGATTTGAGAGGATAAGAGAAATCATGCTTGATGTAGAGCCGAATATCGTCGCTAAATGACACGCAAGGACTAACATATTGAGAA
>CAZSPM010000059.1:0-8131 GCA_964608785.1 uncultured Eubacteriales bacterium | reverse complement strand
CCTGGTCCTTATAATAAAAATTTGTGCCCATCCGAATAAAAAGCCGGCAAATGGACCAAAACACCGACTAATGTACACATATTCACCGCCCGTATTTGGCAGCCGTGTTCCGAGTTCCGCATAAATCAGACCGCTTATGAACACAAAAGCGCCCACAAGAATCCACAGGACAATGATGGTTTGGAAGGAGCCTAGATAGCCAGCTATGAGTTGAGGAGTCGAGTAAATGCCTGCACCAATAGTGATACCGATCAATATGGCTACGCCATCAGAGATACCAAGCACTCTGCGAAGAGAAGGCTGCTTTGTCTCAGAAAGATGAGATGGATTAGGACCCATGGTATCTCTTTTTAGACTATCTTAAAATCCTGTCGGTTCAAGGAATCCCAGGTCTTAAACACTGAAAAAACATTTTCAGGCTTTGCCTCAAGACCGAATTCACACTGGGCAATCACTCCTCCCTCTGCATAAAGCTCGTTCCATACTTCATGGACTGCTTTTTCTATTTCCCTTTGAGAACCATAGGGCAAGAGCTGCTGACGGTCGATCTCCCCCCAAAAGGTAATCTTCCCTCGAAATCGCCGGCCCAATTCTTTAATCCCCATACAAAAAATCTGGCTGTTTAAAGCATCGATCCCGATTTCAATCAAATCAGGAATAATATCAATTATATAGCCATCAGAATGCATGAAGACATATTTCCTGCTCTGGCGGGCAATCTCCACATATTCCTGATACATAGGTTTAAAAATCTTGCGGAAGATATCAGGAGATGTTATGAGCGCGTTCTGTGTTCCCCAATCATCCATCAGGGCAATCGCATCCACATCAGTACTTGCCCATACTTCAACTTCTTTCCGGTAGAGTTCATGAACGCGGTCTAAAAGCTCAAAAAGCTCTGGCGGCTGTTCAATTAAATCCACAAGTGCTTGTTCCATAGTCCGGATGAACTGTAGCCGTTCAAATGGCCTCTGAAACGTCCCGGCAAGGACAAACCGGTCGGTGTCTTTACAAAAGGCATTGACTGCATCACGATCAAGGTTAAGAACTGATTCTGGAGGCTTGAAGCTATCCAGATCTTTCCAATCGGAAACGAGAGGCTTTAAAACTATTCCTATGATACCACTCTGAAGGTTATTAAAAGTGCAATCCCATTCATCAATATATGTTCCAGGACTGTACCGGTCCCCTACTACCTCCAAAGGTTCCTTGTAGAGGGCTGGTGCATCCACGATATCGTCTGGAAAATAATGCTTCAGACGATGAACAGCATCGGGATACTGTTCCTCTGCCCAGGGTAGAATCCAGATCTGACGGGGAATCCTTTCAGGAGAACTAAAAGCTAGCGTCTTTTGAACAAGTTCTTTTGGGCTTACAGTCACTGTTTCTCCTGATTTTCAGGGGGAATCCCGCCGGGAAAAAATCGATAATTGCACAAATCGATTGGCCTTCCTGGATGAGCCCATGAATAGCCTGCCTCACCCGGCAAAATTCCTTTTTGATAACAATCATAAAAAACTTCTGTAAGGCCTTTGACCCATCGCGTTCCTTTTTCTTCATCATACTGAACCATCGATTCCGGAAAAACCAAGATTTCTGGAGAGGACTCCTGGATACCATTGATGCACAGCGTATGAGAGCTTGCTGCTTCTGGACCGCACAGGATGAGTTTCTGTTCCCTTACTGTTTCAACGGCCTCAAACAGCTTACGCAAGGGATGTCCTGCCTCTGGTGAACCATAGCGTTTCTCTTGGCCTTCCCGGTCGTTCGATACAGTGTCATCCAAAAATTCATCATAAGTTATAACTGCATGTTCAAACTCAAAAGAAAACATCGGACCTAGCTCTCTATCAGTCGAATGGGACGCATATAATAGAAGCTCTGTTCCTTCTTTTGTAAATATACGACATGCAATCGAATCGAAATTCTCGATGGGATAAGCCCTGTATAGCTCGGCTGTAACTTCCGCAGGTTGAACACTCTTGTCGAGCCGATTGCCTAATATGTATAACATATTGTGTAGATAGTGGGCCATGGCATTGTTAGCCGGGCTATCCAAAATCCAGTTACCCTCCTCATCTTTCTTTTTGCCCGCCCAATTATTTCTTTGATAATAACTCTCATCCCTTGGCCATAGATAAAGGCTTCTCAACCGAATAGGCCGTCCCAGTTTCCCATCAAGAAAATCTTTCTTCAGGGTTTGAATCGCTGGAGAATAGGACCACTGGTATCCGATCATTACCCAGCGATGAACCGCGTCTCTTTGCAGGATCAAACGTTCGACTTCTTGTATTGTCGCACCGATCGGTTTTTCGCATAGCACATGGCTTCCATGTTGAAGGGCTTCACAGCTTTGAGGAACATGATAATGAATGGGAGAAGAAATAATAACAAGTTCTGGGGAACGGCCGCCTTCATAGAATTCTTTGAGTGAAGGAAAGATAGGAATGCCTCGATCTTTCAATTCAGAGTAGCGTTCTGATTTTTCAGGAAAAGGGTCAACCACTCCTCTGATTTCTATCGTACCTGAGGGAAATTCCTCTAGCAGAGCATTAAGGTAATGGAGACCCATCCCGCTGATTCCGACAAGGGCGACAGAAACAGGCTTCTTTCCTTTACTCATCCTCTCTCTTCAATCAAATATCATATGTTATTTATTGAAATTTTTTCTCCATTAAGTTGAGTTCGAATACTTCCTTTGTTTTAAGATCCACGGCCATTGTCTTGATTTCGAAACCTCTGATGGGGACGTCAAAGGAAATATCCAAGATGGGAATGGCCACCCGTGTTTTTCTTTTCTTTCCAGTTGGCTCGAAAAGCCGAATGATGATCCAGTTTTTCTCTTCTGCCATTTTAATCGTCGTGACTTGAACCGCAGTATCGCTCACTGAAACCGCAGGCAAAGACTTTTTTCCTCTTCCGGATGGAAAACAGGAGAGAACCATCGGAGGTTCATTTTTAACGAGGGCTTCTCGGTCGATCCTTTTGAGCCGGTCCGCTTTCCTGCCACCGTTTATCCAGAAACGAAAAATCCTTTCCCCCTGATCGATTCGAGGTTCAAACCGGTCCTGAGGCACAAGGGGGATTCCTTCTCCCACAGGATGGGCCGAATATCCGGCAGGACGCAGCAGGGAAATCCGGAGTTCCCCATCAATAAAATCAAAACCATAGGTTCCATTGTTAATAACTGTCAGTGCGTATTTTTTATCAGGAGAAACAACCGCAATCCATTTCTGAGCGATAAGCTCCTCTCCTTTCCGTTTGAAATCCTCAACCCCATAGGCTACCTGTCCCCTGCAGCTTCCTTTCTTGAAAGGAGTTGGAATGGAGAGCTTGAGCATACAATCCTTCTCATTCCAAAACACGCGAAGCTCCAGCTCGAATTCACTCCCCTTTTTCGGTATCTTATATCGCTGACAAATGGAGGAATTGTTGAACTTGAATAAGCCCTCTATCACTGTCCTCGCTGGACCATTTTCAACGACTCTCACAGGTTCCAATTCCGGGCCCGATATTCCTGCAAACCGCGCACTCTCTTCTTTTGTCATGAGAGTGAAAGAACCTTTAACATTCCGGAAGCTACGCACTAACATACCCCAAGGATCTGGGTAGTCATCTACAGCCAAGAAGCAAAAAGCGAAAGGATTGAGAAATTTGATATTGTCTACACTATAGCCTTTCACCAATCCCATCTCTCTATCAATGACAACCGTGCTATTGTCTGATCGGAATGCCTGGGGAATTCCTTTTCTCTTCCGTTTTTCGGGTCTGAAATCAATTTCTTTCAGTCGGCAGGAGAAACGATTCATCTGACCAGGATTTAATTTAGCCTGAAAGACAACCCTCTTCCGCCAATCAACAGCAATGTTGCTGCTTTCTTTTTCCATCTGGCTGGGGATGGCTTTTCCGTCCTGATCTGCAACCTCTGCGACCCGAACTGTTTCTTGAACATCTTTGGGCTCATAAGGCTGAAACTCACAGATGATTGTCTCTTTTACGGGATAAGGATGGGGATTGTAGACAAAAACAGGGAATTCGCCCTCTTCTGCTTCAGGTTGGCCGCTCAGCAGAGCAAAGAAAGCCTTGGCTTTAAGGCGAGATAGGATTTCCAGACCATGGTCCATTCTCTGGAGAGCATATGTTTCCACTTGAGGGATGGATGAACCGGGAAGGATATCGTGAAATTCGCTAAACAGCATGTCTTCCAGGGCTTCATGAAGCTCTTTTCGGGGATATTTTATAAATCCTTGGAAAGCTGAGTGAGTGACCATTTTTTCTGTCATAAAATAAGAATTCTCCAGTTGACGGTGCCTTTGTTTGATCAAGGCCATGGTTGTATAGCAGCCCACAGCCCAGGGATTTATATCCTGGTCATACCGGGGAAGCATCTGTCGTCTTTTGTCTAACACCTTGAAATAGTCTTCAGGTATGGCATGGCGGACATTCCATCCGCTTTTTTCTCTCATGAGCTTTCGAAGCTGTTCAAGGTCCTCCCGGGAAGGGCCGCCTCCATGGTCTCCTATTCCCCAGAGAAGCATACCTGTTTTCTGCTCTGGATTCTCTGTCATCCATGTCTCGACTCGCTCTCTAGCCTTGCCTCTTTGCGAGTTATAATGGTGACGAGCCCGATGGGCGAAGATTTCAGAGCCATCATATCCAACCCAGGCAAAATCATCCTCAGGAAGTCTAAGCTCTTTGGGATCGGGTCGACAGAAAAGGTAGGATGTATAGCCTGATTTTTTAAAAATCTGTATCAGTCCTCGGCTATGTCCGAAGGGATCTAAATTTATGGCAGTCTTAGGGTCTACACCGAATTTTTCCTTGAAATAGCGCTTCCCGACAAGGATCTGTCGCACAAAGGATTCCCCGCTGGGAAGATTGCAGTCGGGCTGTAAATACCATCCACCCATGATGTTCCATTTCCGCTTTTTTACCAATTTCTGAATCTTTTTGAAAAGATCGGGCTCGTATTCCTCAACCCACTTATAGAGCAATGCTTCATTGTGATTGAATATGAATTCTTCGAACTCTTCACATAAACGAGCAGCTGTGCGAAATGTTGAAAGAGCTTCGGCTGCACCCTCCTCCCATTCCCATAACCAGACAGGGTCGAGGTGCGCATTGCATATCAGGTAAAGCCTCTTGGATGACATTTTGCCCTCCTGAATTTCGTAAATTCAAATAAGGTGGGCTTGATGAATCAAGCCCCTACAATTTATTCTCAATGACATCTTAACAATGCCTATCAATGAGATTATAAACTTAAATTTATTTAACTTATCTGTCAATGGGCCCCATGAAAATGGGGCCAGGCTTGAATAACTTGAATAATTTTATTGGGAAATAGAATAAAAGTCTTTATTGAAAGAAAGAAATGAAGTAAAAATTATGGTGAGCTAAATCTTAAAGAATTTAGAAAAATGAATCCTTCCGCATTTTTGATTCTTGTTGCCCTCTCAGGTGCTCTTGCTATTTATGGTAAATACTCTAAGCTAGAATTCATCCATTATATTTTTAAGCCTTTGACCATGGTTCTGATAATATCCATAGCAATAATCAGAAGCTTTAATGTGGTACCGTCATACAAATATTTCATAATTTTTGCTCTGATATTTTCATTGATCGGGGATATTCTGCTTATGAAGTTGATCGATAAGTTTATCCTTGGACTACTCTTCTTTCTTTTGGCTCACATAATCTACATTTTCGGTTTTATCCAGGGAATTGATGTTTTCTATTATTTAGTGTTAGTTCCTATTCTAATTTTCGCTGGAATTATTTATCGTATACTCTATGCAAAACTAAATGGAATGCGCATTCCCGTTTTCGCATATGTGATCATAATATCCATAATGGGATGGGTCGCTTTTAATAGACATCTCAATTTTCATGATTCCAAAAGTCTATATGTTTTAATAGGGGGGCTGCTATTTCTATTCTCTGATTCAATTCATGCAATAAACAGATTCAAAAAGCAATTTGGAGCAGCTGAGGTAATAATATTGGGCAGTTACTTCAGCTCTCAATTCTTGTTTGCGTTATCGATATAGATAATTTGTCTTGTCCACCTCTTTAAATTTTTAATTTTGTCCATCAAATTGTTTGGGTTGTACTGTTATAATTTCTGGTTCATCTCTCATTTAGTTGTAAATATTAATACCTGTTTTACCAAATGTCATTCCTGCGGAAGCTCGTCATTCCTGCTTTTCCAAATGTCATTCCTGCGGAAGCTCGTCATTCCTGCGGAAGCAGGAACCCAAGCCTATCTAGTTTCCTGCTTCTGCAGGAATGACATTTTTCATATTTCTGGATTCCTGCTTCCGCAGGAATGACGACAGAAGCAGGAATGACGAAACGGAACAAGGATAACAGCTCAATTATAGTCTCTTATATTATTTTTCAACTTTTTGGGAGATGAACCTAATTTCTTAACTTTCTTCTCTATCAATTTCTTTATTTTCTTGTAAGAAGGCGGAGGCCCTATTCTCACATTTTTATTATCGATGTATAAGGCTTGCTTTTCTCCGTATTGGCGCATGACTTCTTTATCATTTGTGTTTATTGTACACAGCACAGCTTTATCGCCAAGCTCGCTCACGGCTCTTTTAGCGCGCTCGTGAACCATATTTCCAGCAGAGCATTGACCATTTAAAAAAGATGTCACCGTGACTTTTCCTGGAACAAGTTCTGGTTCGTATTTTTTCTTTATCCATTTCGGGGGCATCGAATCCGCGGAAAATGGCTTCCATAACAATACTATCCCTTTTTCTGAGTCGGCTTTTTTATATCCCTGCTTTTTGAACCAAGAGGCTTTCATCCACCATGGGAGCGAAATTCCCCAAGCAGCCATTCCTTTTGCTCCGAGAGCCCTTGCATCTTCTTCTGCAGCTTTTAGGAGAGCTTTTCCCATACCTCTTTTCTGAAAATTACCTCTCCCCTTTTTATATCCATGTACCCAGATGCAGTTGACAAAATAGAGATTTGAGCCCTCAGCAAAGGCGTACTCTATGGGCATATATTCAATCATTCCACCAACATTGCCGCTTTCATCTGTTCCGAGTTTCACCCGAAGACCTTTATCTCTCATCTCATTGTACCAGGTCTCTTTGTGATCCCCTGCCTCTTTCATCTCTTCTGCCCAATCTTCGAGACATAAAAAATACAAAGGTTTATACTGATCTTCTAAATCTATTATTTGCATTTTGTTGCCTCCAAAAAAAGGGGGGCGCAATACTTAATTGCTTATGGAAGACAGATGAGATCCTTACCGCCTTTTTTATAATTAAGTATTGTGTCCCCATATCTACATTGTCTATCAATCATAATGCTTTAGCTTAGGCCAGACTTCTTTCATTGAGAGCCTAGGACCTTTACACAAATAGACAGGCAAATTGTTCTCATAAGGCATAACATATTTATGTTTGATAATCCCAACCTGCTTGACTTCCTTAAATATGCCCTTCAGATGGTATTCCTCAACTCCGATCATGAGCATGATTTCACCAGTATATTCTCGTGGTCCCCAGAGCCAGTAGTTATTGTGTCCAGAAATCGCCTTGGGCAAGCTAAATTTTTGACCAAAAAAATTAATTGCGCCTGCTTCCCCGTAGTTTCCTGTGAAAATTCCACACTTTTCCCTCTCTTCAAGGGAAAGCTGATGATATGCTTTTGCCACTGTTGCTGCCATGTTTTCCCAGCCGAACATATCCGCATAGTGCTGGGGAAGCCGCCCCATCTCATGCCTCTCTGTTGGAGGAGGAGCAATGCCAAGAAATTCAGAATAGCTAATGTAAGTCTCGACTGGAAGAACGGGTAAAGCTATAGGGGCAGTTAATGCACCTCCTAAAACTAGAAAGGAGACAATAACAGGTTTCAACCAATTCCATCCTCTCTTCAGTATAAATTTTTCAACGGCAATCGCCCCTCCTGCAAACATGACAGGATAGATTGGAGCTATGTAGTATGTCTTGGCCCTTGTCATGATAAATAGAATGAAAATCGTTAGATACATCCATCCGAATAAACGAAATTGTTTCCCTGATTTGGAGAAAAAATAAAAGAATAATCCGAAAAGGAGTATCGGAAATAAAAAAGGATGCATATCAAAAATCTGACTGCTCAAGAATTCAAG
>CAZSPM010000058.1:0-8191 GCA_964608785.1 uncultured Eubacteriales bacterium | reverse complement strand
TCCAAAATTCCCTCATGGAGTTCTTCCTCTCTTCTCCAATTAAAAAAAGAGCTGGCCTTGTTGAAGGAATTTATTCTCTCATTCTATAAAAAAACTGGCACCATTCCTTTCGCTGGCTTCAGGAGAAAGCCTGGAAGAGGTATCTTTGATTGTACTGCCGCGAAGGATTGTATGGCATTGGCTCCCGGGGGGATACTTTGGGGATGCCATCTTTTCCCGGATTACTTCAAAGGAAAAGAGAGAACACAAGATTATCACAAATACTGTTTTGGAGAACTCGGCTCATTTATTGAAGATTATGAGAGGATCTATCCTAAAGTCCTTGCGAATTATTCGAACCTAAGCATGGATTATTTTTATACCGATGATAACTTCTGCAAACAGTGCCCTGAACTGGAAGAATGCTGGGCATGTCCAATGGATGCCGCATTTTCCTCTTCAATTATAGGGAAGATTCCTGGTTGGACATGCGAGATCAGAAAAATCTTCAGGACTGAAAAGAAACTTTTCTGGAAAGAATTGGAAACTATAAAATAAAAACAAGATAGGCAGCAAGTGGGGAATAAAATTTATTCCTGGAACATTTTGTTGCTCAGTACCACAAGTTGTTTTTTTGCATCAGCCGTTTCTGCCCGGCCGGGATCAGCGTCTTTCCAAAGCGCGAGGAATTTCTGGTAATTCTCTATGGCTTTGCCCTTCCATCCTTTCTGTTCATACAATTTGGCCAACATATAGAAGCTCTTGGCATATATGTCGCCATACCAGAGTCTGCCTATTGTAAGCCTCGTTATCCTTTCGTATTCTTCTTGAGCCTTGTCCAATTCACCTGATTTGTAATAAGCTAAAGCTAAAGAATCAATAAATAATGCATTGTCGTTATACGCTATTTCCCATAATCCGAATTGAAAAGGTAACAAGGATAAAGTCTTCTTAAAATATTCAATAGCTTTGGTAAAATTTTCTCTTTCAAGCTCTCTCATACCAATCAAATGGAAGTAATATCGCATGGCTTTTTTGTTCAATCCTTTTTCAATCGATTCCTTAAGCTTTTCCGCTACTCTTTGAGCTTCATCCATTGAACTGATTGCAAGGTAAGTCAGTCCCTTAAGATGCAAGGCACGTCTTTGCCAAAAGTAACTTTCGCTCTCAACAGCGTTGCGTAAGGTAACATCGCATTCTTTCAAGGCTCCCTTATGATTTCCTGATCTTAGATAAGAATATGCTAAATCTTTGTGAAACCTTGAGTTCCATTCCTTTTCTCCAAGCTTCTCTGCCAACACAATTCCTTGTTCGAGCTGTTCTCTTAATTTCTCAAATCTTCCCTGCGTTAAATAATAAGCAGCCAACCGATTCCTGCCTTTTAAGCGATCTATTTGTTCTTCTTTTAAAAGAAGCTTTTGATATTCCTCTTCTGCTTTAATAAAGTCCCCTTTGCAAAGGTAAATGTCACCTTTTATCTTGATGTTTCTAAAAAGAGTCCGATTAAGGGACAGTGCCTTTTCAACCGCTGCAAAAGCAAGATTATATTCTCCTTTACAGAGATAATTAATGGCTAAATCACAATGGATACGAGAATTATCGGTAAAAGTATTTAGATAAGACTCAAGAACTTTTATTGCCTTATTATATAATCCTTTAGCCATATATACATGAGCTAAATTCTCGTAAGGATGAATGCTTTTTTCTATTTTTTTCTGAACAAATACTTCAAACATTTCTATGGCATTATCCCATTGTTCTAAGAGAGCGTAAATATACCCCAAGTTGTTATTTGCTATCAAATCATCTGGGTGAAGTTCTAATAATTTTCTGAAAGCCTCGATGCCTTTATAATAAGTCTTTTCGGAACTTTCATAGTAACTTCCCTGGACTAAATACCGCTCTCTATCAGTTAATCTATCTGTCAAATTAAATGCCTTTTGGATATACTCTTTCCATTTAGATTTATAGCCTATATTCAAATAACTGATTGCTAAGGATCTGTATGCCATAGCAAACTCAGGATCAATGGCTATTGCTCTTTTTATGAAATTGATGCTTTCTCTTTCATTTCCCTTGTTTATATTATTTCTTCCTTCGCTGTAATAGTTAAAAGCTCTAGGAGAATTCGTTGTGATCTTCCCGACTTCCCAATCAATATCACTGGCTATCTGCTCACTAGAAAGATTAAGATCCAACTTAATCTGCTTCGTCAGTTCATCTATTTTTGGCGGAATCTCCTCTTCTCCTTTACACCTTGCCTCTCTCGATCTTACAGCCTTTCCAGTATGTGGCTTCTGAAGCATTACTGTCATGACGAGATTTTCACCAAGTTTGCTGTAGGTTCCTTTCAGCACGTAATTAGCTCCTCCTTGGTTTGCTATCTTAATTAAATCTTCTGAGGAATACTTTTTTACCTTAAGCAAAGATAGTTTTTCTAAAATGTCATGAATTCTGTCCCCACTTAATACATTTATAAACTTTGATTCACTGAGGTCAAATATAAGCCATTCAGAAAGTGCGCTTCTCAAGTACTCTAAGCTCTCATCTCCAGTATTATTTTCAAAATACGGGATAGCTATAGTGGGTTTGTCTGATGGGATAGGGACTGTTTCCTTTTGGGGAAGAAGTTGCCAGATACCTACCACAATGATTGCAAGAAAAACAACCAAAGCAGGGATGAAGAATTTTCTTCGGCGAAATGCTAGAGCAAAGGAACTTGGCCTGGAAGGTATCCTCACTCCAAGGGGTATGCCTTCCTCAATATTCCTCAAATCGGCAAGGAGCTCCTTTGCACTCTGATACCGCATCACCTTATCCTTTTCCAAGCACTTCAGGATTATATTGCTGAGATCTTCAGGAACCTGAGTATTAAGTTCCTTGGGATCCTTTGGCTTCTCGTTTTTTTGCTTCAATGCTATGCTGAAAGCTGTATCTCCTTCAAAAAGCACTTGCCCTGTCACCATCTCATAAAGAATAACTCCAAGCGAATAGATATCAGAACGCTGATCTGATTCCTTTCCTTCCACCTGCTCAGGCGGCATATACTTAGGTGTCCCGACCATCACTCCCGTTCCTGTTATGCCCTTTGCTTTAAGCGAACGTGCTATCCCAAAATCCATGATTCTGGCATTGCCCTCTTTATCAATCATTATGTTACTTGGCTTTAAATCTCGATGAATCACTCCCAACCTATGAGCTTCTTCTAACCCTTCGCATACCTGCTTGGCTATGGTAATAGCTGTTCCTACTGTTAATTGTCTTGATTGTCTTATTAATCCCTTCAAATCTTGACCTGGAACGTATTCCATTGTTATGTAATGAGTTTCCTCTTCTTCATTAAGATCGAACATGCGGCCAACGCTTTTATGGACAATCTTACGGGCAATTTTCAGTTCGTTGCTGAATCGCTCTAGGGTTTTCTTATCAGAAGCTATTTTAGGTTTTATGAGTTTTAGTGCTACCTCTTCATTTAGTTTCTTATCCAGCACTCTGTAGACTTTGCCCATGCCTCCTTTACCCAGTTCTTCAATAATCTGGTATCTTCCAGCAAAGGTGGAGCCTGTGGTTAATTCTTCTTTGGGTCTTTCAAGGGTCTTGGTATGAGAGATAGAGACTTCTTCTAAGGAAGGAAGAGGTGAGGAACACTCCTTGCAGTACTTTGAATCGGAAGGATTATCTGTATTGCATTTGGGGCATTTCATTCTTATCCGCCCTTACTGCAAAGGTGCCTATAAAATAATATTTAATAAGTAAATAGTCAATAAGCAAAATATAGGAATTTGGTTTTGGGAGTCGGATCAAATCTCGTCCGATTTTTCACAATTTCCACCCACTGACAATCCGAAATGAGAGTACCACGCTCAAAGCGGCGAGGTCAACAGTAAAGAAGAGGAACAAAACAACCGAGACCTCCAAACCATCGAGTTTAAGATAGACTCGGCGCTCGAGTCGACAAGAAGCAGCTACAGCGGCTCTCAGGAATACTCACTCCATTGCTCAGCTGCCGTCAGGAGTTCCTGGTACCTGAGTTGGAGAAGCGGTCGTTCAGCTTCGAAGATGAGCTTGAGATGGCGGATGATCCTATCGATAATCTTGAGCTCTTCGATGAAGGCGATAATCCGCATCTGGCCACGGGAGGAAGGACAAATAAAACAGTCAATGTCATATGGAGCTGAACCAAAAGGCCTATTTTTTAAACAAGATATTTATCCTGCATGGATGGCTTCATATAAATCTTGCTCAATCTTTACTGAACAACAGTGATTCCATGTAAAAGCATTATCTCTTGAACATGTTATGTTGCTGTGATATAAAAAATTGAAAAGTGGAAAAAACGCTCAAAGTCATAAAAGTATTAAAGAATAAAAAAGTTATTCTTGATTATGCCATCGGCGGAGGGATTGCTGTTTTATATTATGTTGAACCTTTACTAACCTATGACTTGGATATTTTTTTTGTCCCGATTGAAGAAAGTATTGATGTTCTTGCCCCGATTTATAAATATTTGAAGGAGAAAGGTTATAAAACCCAAAGGGAACATATCATAATCGAGGGCATCCCAACACAGTTCATTCCTGTGTATAATGAGCTTGTTAGAGAAGCGGTTCAAAACTCGACTGAAGTAAAATATGGAAAAATAAAAACAAATGTTTTGGGTCTGGAATACCTTATCGCTGTAATGCTTCAGACGTATAGAGCCAAAGATAGGGAGAGAATCATAAAAATATTTGAAGAAGCAAAAGTTGATCTGAAATTATTAAAAAAATTATTAAAGAAATACAACCTATATGGTAAATATACTGAATTCAGAGGATTGTACCTTGGGGCAGAATGAAGTCTTGAGAAATATCTTCAGAGCAAAAAGCCTGAGGAGGAAAGAGCTTTCAAAAATCCCCTTTGAGAAGAAGATTGAAATACTCTTACAGCTTCAAAGAATGGCAAAAGGAGTAAAAAGACCTGGAGATAAAAAGGAGAGAATTATCTGGATGATCTGAATCCATATAATATTATCTCCAGGCTCTCCTTAGCATGCTCAACCTAAGCAATACTAAAGTCAGCATCCTTCCAGAGGTCGAGGAATTTCTCATAATGCTCCATAGCATTGGCTTTGTTGCTTTTCTGCTAAGGCTGGAATTTCAGGCCAGAAAAAGGTGTTTCAATCGGAAAGATCTCTGATCGGTCGTATTTTATAAGAATTTGGTTTTGGGAGTCGGATCAAATCCCGTCCGATTTTTCACAATTTCCACCCACTGACAGCCCGAAATGAGAGTGCCATGCCCAAAGCGGCGAGGTCAAGCTGCTCGGCTGATAGCAGAAACTCTTGGCGCACCTCGCTGGGAAGAGCTAGCTCGAAACAGCAGTTTGGAGGCCCTGCTCACACTTCATGCCGCTCCTGCCTCAATCAACAAATCCTTGGAATACACTTTTTCCCTTTGATCGGTTGGCGGAAGGCTCTTACTTGGTGAGGCTGGCAACGACTTCTCTCACCCAATTGTTGAACTCCTTAGGACGCTCGAGCATCGGATAGTGGCCCATATGTTTCATAATGACCGCGTCGAAATCGGCCTTAACTTTCCTATTCGCCTTGACATCCGTGGGATAGAGATCGCCGTTGATGGCCCGCAGCGGCGCAGTCAGACGGCGGACAGCAGCGCCTAGGTCATACCCGGCAAATGACAAGAGCATAGCGCGGGCTGTTTCGGGCGAGGTTCCGGTCATGCGGCTCTCAGCTTCCTCTATGAAGGCCGGATCGGCGTCAGTGTGGAAGAGCATTCGAACCATCTGTTTCAAAGCACCGTCAAAATCGTTTTGGAAAAACTCTGCCCTCTGTTTTGCCTCCTCCGGCTTGATCCGGTTATCGAGGACCTGAAAGGTATCGACTCCAACCACCCCCAAGACCTGGTCAGGAAGGAGGAGGGCTGCTTCAATGGCCACTGGCCCGCCTAAAGAATTGCCGAAGATGATGACGTTCTTCAGTTTCTCCGCTTCAATGACGGCCTTCACGTCAGGGCCGAATTCCGGAATTCCCCATTTTTTCCGGTTGAATCCTGATTCTCCATGGCCAGGAAGGTCGAGAGCGATGACTCGATGATGACTGGCGAACGCCTTAAGCTGATCATTCCAGAATGTCCGATCAGCCAGTCCGCCATGGATAAAAACGAGTGCCGGATCTCCTTTTCCTACAGCAGAATAGACGATTGTCACTCCGTCCTCGGCCAAGCATGTTTTTCTTTCGATTCTAACATCCATTGATTCTTCTCCATATGCACCGGCCGCGGCAATCAGCAGAGCCACGACCGCCAGTGTTCCGAAATAAACGAGATGATTCAGGACACGCATATTAACCTCATCCGATAATTATAGAATTTTGTCGGGAAGAATTCAAAGCCTTTCCGTCCAATACTAAGCATTTCCAAAACCATGATTGCACTTACTCATGTTTCTCTTCTTGGACCTTTGCGATTATTCCATTTATTATCTGCATGCAACTATTTGGCTAAACTTTCGTCTTATTTAAAGAGGGAGAACCTTGATTAAAAACTATTTAAAAATTGCTCTGAGAAACATCATAAAACACAAAGGCATTTCTTTGATCAATATTGTTGGTTTGGCTATAGGGATAGCGTGCAGTATTTTGATTTTACTTTTTGTCACCCATGAGCTGAGTTATGACAAGTTTCATGAGAAAGCGGACAGAATTTATCGACTAGCTGTCAGAGCCTCTATCGGTGATACCAAAATCAACCAGACTTATTCCTCCTCAGAAACATTCAGGAGACTGCTCGCAGATTTTCCTGAGATCGAGATGGGAGTCAAGTTTTTGAACACTGGAAGAAGGCCAGTTATCCAGGGTGAGAGAACTTTTTATGAATCAAGATTTTTTGCCGTTGACTCGACATTCTATGATGTTTTTTCTGTTCCATTGATACACGGCAATCCAAAGACGGTTCTCACCGATCCAAACACCATGGTCCTTTCTAAAAACACGGCTGTCAAATATTTTGGGGACACAGACGTTGTTGGGAAAGTGATAAGAGTTGATTCTTCAGACTTCGCAGGCATCCTCGATTTCAAAATCACCGGAGTATCGGAGAATGTTCCGGATAATTCTCATTTCCATTATAATCTCCTGATTTCTTTAGCCACTTTTCCGGCCTTGATCAAAAATCGTGGTTGGTCATCAAATAATTTCATTACCTATCTTCTTCTCCGGGAAGGCACATCACAGGCATGGTTTGATGAAAAACTCAAGGAATTCACCCGGAGGCATATGGGCGGTGAAAAATTTGACGCATGGGTTGCACAAGGCAATTATTGGGAGTATTTTTTGCAGCCGATAACGGATATACACTTGAATTCAGACCTTAATGGAGAGTTTGAAGCAAACGGCAATAAAACATACGTATTTATTTTTTCAGTAGTCAGCGTGATCATATTATTGATTGCCTGTATCAATTTTATGAACCTTTCCACAGCCAGGTCGTCACTGAGGGCCAGGGAGGTTGGATTGAGAAAGGTTGTGGGTTCAAACCGAGGCAAGCTGATGCGTCAGTTTTTGAGCGAGTCCGTTCTGTTGAGTTTTATATCTCTAGCTCTAGGATTATTGATCATACAAATCCTTTTGCCTGCCTACAGAAACTTCATCGGCAGACAGCTCTCCATGCATTACTTTGATAATTTCATGGTTATCCCTTCATTATTAGCTCTAGGGTTCATAGTGGGAGTCATCTCAGGCTCATACCCGGCATTTTTCCTGTCATCTTTCAAACCCATTTCTGTGCTAAGAGGCAACACAGGCAACACCAAGGGGAGTTCGTTACTGAGAAATATTCTTGTCATATGCCAGTTCGCTATTTCGATTTTTTTAATCATAGGAACAATGGTTGTGTTCAAACAACTGAAATTTTTTCAGAATACAAGATTAGGATTTGAAAAAGAACAGGTTTTAGTTGTCCGCAATCCAGGAGCTTTAAGAGATAGTGTTACGCCCTTCAAAGAGGCTCTGCGCAATAACAGCAGTATTATTAATGTATCCGGTTCCAATACACTGCCGGGAAGAAGTTTCAGCAATATCGGATTCGGCGCGGAAGGGGTTGAAAAAAGTTTTACTCTAAACCTCTGCGTTTGTGATTGTGATTTTCTGGAGACATTGAAGCTGGAAGTGGTCCAGGGAAGATTCTTCTCGAGGGAGTTCACTGCGGATTCCCAT
>CAZSPM010000057.1:0-8284 GCA_964608785.1 uncultured Eubacteriales bacterium | reverse complement strand
ATGGCTTGCCAGAGAGACATTCCTCCTTTTTTATTGGGGGGCCCTAGGATAACCTTTGATGCATTTGGATAGAGCTTGTATGTTTTCGGCTTCGCTTGCCAGAGAAGAGTTCCTCCCCCAAGCTTCCCTCTGGAATACTTTGTTTCTTCTTGGAAAAGATCGCCTACACCCTTTTTCATTTATTTCCTCCAATACCCTCTAAAATGCTTATTTTTTCTTTACCTTTTCAAGTTGTTCGAGAATCTTCCGCACAGCTTCGAGCTTTGGATTAATCTCCAATGCTTTTTTATAGAAGTGGATGGCCCTCTTCTTAAATCCGGCATTTAGGTATATATCTGCGACATTCTTATGGAGCTCCGCATGCCTAGGGTAAAGTTCCATGGCAATATCTGCTAGGGCGAAAATTTCCTTTATTTTCCTTGCACCTTCCAGATGTCTCGCGAGATTGAAAAAACGATTCACACTCACACTGCGATGCTTAGGATCAAGAGCAAAGGCCTCTTTGAAGAGACGTCGGGCTTCCTTAATATTGCCTGCCCAGAGATTGGCCGCAGCAAGGTTACTTCGAGAAGCAGGAGAATTAGGGTAGAGTTCATGGCTGAGCTTAAAAATATCAAGAGATTTCTGCACCTTATCTTTCTCCAGGAAATATTGACCGGCCCGTTCCATATCTCCTATGAAGTCAGGATAAAGAGTGGCATTAGCAAAAGTTTTCTTCAATTCAGGGCCTAACACTTCAAAGTCTGTATTAATTGTGATAAATAAATTGCGGATATTGTCGGTATAGGTTGCCTTCCAATCTTTTTCCCAGCGTGAAACGAGTTTTGTGAAATCTTTTGTGAATCTGTACTTTTTTCCGCTTGAAGGCCATTTTTGACTGATTTTGATGTAATCGCTGAAAAAGGCTAAAGGTCCGCTATTGTGATAGCTTTGGAGTGTGACTCCTCCCAGGGCATCCTTAAGGGAAGATGCCATGAAGGAGCCGACTTTAACAGCCGCCTGATTAGAAACCGGATGGAAGCTTTCTTCGATCTTCTTCGTTGCATCCTTGAAATTCTTTTTCAGAGCTTTTTCACTGACATGTTTATTGAAATAAGCAAAGGCCTGGGCCAGATCTTGTTCGTCCTTTACTGTATGCCTTCCATGCCAATCAAAGCGGCTTAAGCCATAGGAGAAAGTAGAGTTGCACGCGTTATAGATAACCTGTCCGGCTTTGTCTGAAACATAGGTTGAGCTGTCGAGGTCTTCGCTCAGGACGAGTTCAGCCAGTCTCCTTGCATAGGGCATGAGATCGAGTCCTTCCCTGTTTGATGCAATGGCGATGGCAAATTCCTCAGCTGGGAAGATGAGCAGATGGGTTCTTGTTTCAGGCTGAGAACCGCCGTGGCTTACCATGAAGTGGCCTTTCCATGGACGAACACTCCATCCCATCCCGTATCCTGTAAAAAGCCCTTTACGAGTGGCCAAGGATGTGAACATGAGCATCCTGGTCTCTTCTTTAAGAAGCGCTCCGTCAATTATTCCCTTGGCATATTTGAGGAGGTCGACCACTGTGGAGCGGGTGCCTCCTCCGGCAAAACGGCTGGAAATATCCACGTATTCTGAGTTTTTGATTTCGCCCTTAATCAGGCGATAACCTCTGACACGATTCGGAATAAGCTCCACCGGGTCATCAATACGAGAGTCTGTCATTCCCAGCGGTTCGAAGATATGCTTTTTAATGTAATTGCCGTATGATTCTCCTGAGGTCCCCTCGATGACAGCTCCTAG
Organism: uncultured Eubacteriales bacterium; assembly: GCA_964608785.1. Lineage (GTDB taxonomy): Bacteria > Acidobacteriota > Aminicenantia > Aminicenantales > Aminicenantaceae. The sequence continues at coordinate 6,514 of CAZSPM010000057.1, read as the reverse complement.
GAGATTAAAGCCATAACTCGAGTAGTTATATTTGGTTCCAGGTTCGGCGACAAGGTCAAAAAATTGGAAAATGGCTAGGGCCTCTTTTGTGTTCTTATGGACTTTTATCCGTCCTTCCTCGGCATAGTTTTTATAGTGGCTTATTCCTCCAAGATGACCGAGAAGGAGGCGAACTGTAACAGGCCATTTTTTCTTAGGGAAATAGGGAACATAGGTTTGAACCTCTGCATCAAGGTCAATTTTTCCTGCCTCAACCAGTTGCAGGATTGCGATTGCTGTTATGGTTTTAGTAATAGAAGCCAGACGGTAAGAACTTTCTGGTTTTGCAGGGGCCTCGTTTTCCAGGTCAGAAAAGCCAAAGGCCTTGGTCCAGATGACATCACCCTTCAGGAATCCCACCGAGAGTCCTGGAACTTTATCCAAAGCCATCTGCTCTATGACAAATTTTTCGAATTCTTTTTGCGCTTCAGAAGGAGGAGTTTGAGTGGAATTCGCTGCCTGGGGGAGAAAAAACCAGAAGATTATCCATAGACCCAATAAGGAACAAATGAGGTTGCGGCTAAGTTGTTTTTTCATGAAAGTTGCCCTCCTAAGAGTAAATAATTGAGCTTGTCCTAAAGTAACATTATGAAAGTTAAAAAGTATCCTAAGGTGCAGGACAATGTCTCCGCTCTAGTTCAGATTTTTAACGCCATTCCCTCTTCGTTCTTCTCAGCGGCTGCGGAACTCGCTGAGCTCAGACATCCTCGCCAAACAGTGGGGACGTTCCCTGTGGGGACACCCTTTCTGTTCAGGTTTCTTTCTAAATCTAGAGGAGAAAGAGTGTCCCCACAGGGAACGTCCCCACTGTTTCTCCTCGAAGAACGATTCGAGAAGGCTAAATCTTCAATGCCGCTTCGACATTTCCCGGCACCTTCTATTCATCATGTTATGTAACTTTGGGACAACTTCTAATAATTATAAGGCAAAGCCAAATATGAGAAAAAGAAGAAGGGAAATGCCTGCAGCTATGAGAGCATAGGGAAGTTGTGTTCTGACATGGTCGATATGGTCAGTAGCGGATGCCATGGAAGCAATGATGGTTGTGTCGGAAATGGGAGAACAGTGGTCTCCGAAGACGCCTCCTCCTAAAACAGCGGCTATGATAAGGCCAGGATGAAGACCGATGATGTTGATCATCGGAACAGCGATGGGAATCATAATGGCGAAAGTTCCCCAACTGGTTCCAGTAGAAAAAGCGATGAAGCAGGAGACCAAGAAAACAACTGAGGGCATGATTCCTGGATTCAGGCTTGATTTAGCTGCCTGAGCGACAAAAGGGCCGGTACCGAGAGCATCACATGTATCACCGATGGCAAAAGCAAGAATCATCAGACTTGCCAGAGGAATAAGTCCTCCTACTCCCTTCATAAAGATATCTGTGATTTCTTTTGCTTTCATAATTCCTTGCGCTCTGTAGGCAAAAGCGCCAACCGCCAGTCCCAAGATAACAGCCCATAACACAGACAGAGAGCCGGAGCCTTCTATTAGGTTTCCTTTCCCTGTTATAAGGAGAACAATCGGCATTGTGGCGATCATAGTAGCCACTGGCAAAATCATATTTAATGCCTTGGGCGTAACGCCTTCCTTCTCCTCCATCATGACAACATCAGTGGATACAAGGGGTTCAGCTCCATCCCGCAGGAGCCTGTTTTCAAGCATCACTCTTTTTTCGGCCCTTTTCATAGGACCAAGATCTTTACCTGTTAAAACAATGATCAAGACAAGGAGCAGAGCGATGATTGCATAGAAATTAAAAGGCATGGAGGAGACGAGAAACCTGATTGGATTTTCGACACTTTGAGCAGCAAGCAGGCCAATGACAAACGCACCCCAGGCATTTAAAGGAATGAGTATACATTTGGGTGCAGATGTTGAGTCAAGGATATAGCTCAGTTTCTCACGGGAAATCTTTAGTTTGTCGAATATAGGCCTGGAAATAGCTCCCGAGACAAGGACGCATATGCTGGATTCGATGAAGATGATAAATCCCAAGAACCAGGCGAGTAGCCCTGCGGATTTTCTTGTGCGGACAATTCCCTTCCCTACTATCCAATTGACAAAGCCCTTCATTCCCCCGGAGTACTGGGTAAATGTGATGATAGCTCCTATCATGGCGCTGAAAAGGACGACCCGGGTATTATCCTCATTCGTAAAGACAGCAACAAGGGTATTGATTGTTTGGATTAGGCCGGAGAAAAGATTCCAGGAGTTGATTATGGTCCACCCCAGCCAGATACCGACGGTCAAAGAGATGTAGACATGTTTAGTTTTGATGGCGAGAAAAATAGCGAGCAGGGGAGGAAGGATGGAGAGCCAGCCGTATGTATCCACCATGGCACTTTTAAGAGAGACATATAACACCGACAAATTGAGAAGTCAAATTGTAGAAGTTTGATTCATTAGTTCTCTTTTATCCTGATTGGGCAGAACATAAAACCGTTAGGAGAAAATATTCAGGGATGGTTGAAGCGACATTGGAAGATTTAGCCTTCAAACGGTTTTTTCACCCACTGCCCTTCGCATATCCGTTCAGTAGAGCGAAGAGAGAATGGCGTTAAAAATCTGACTGGAGCGGAGACATTCCTGAATATTTTCCATGGAAATAAAAAATCATAAACAGTGAGAAAAAAAAGAAAAATTTGTGTCTCTATGAAATGAGTTCAATCCTTTTTGATTGGTGCTTATTAAGAAAAGAATGACGATAAACATAACAGAAAAACTTGTCCGTAGCTCCCTTCGCTTGAAAGGTTTTGATTATTCAAATCCGGGAGCATATTTTGTGACAATATGTACAGATCAAAGAATTTGTTATTTCGGGAATATCGTAGATGGGATAATGATTTCATTCCCGATCATTGATATTGTCCGAGAAATTTGGCTGGAAATTGCGAAGAAATTTTTATTCGTTGACCTTGATGCATTTATCATAATGCCGAATCACATTCATGGGATTATCATTATTAATAAAGAACAAAAGAATTTGTATCGGGATAACCCCAAAGATGATCAATCCTTTAGAAGAAGCATATTTGATCAAGCGCACATGGATTGTGGAAACAGAAAGAGAAGCGGATTTAATCACACCTCATCAGTGTTTATGAGTCGTCCCCCTACTGAACAAAAAGATTCGATATCGACGAAACACCCTGGACAGACATTAGGCAAGATTGTCCGATATTTCAAAGCGAAATCCGCAAGAATAATATACGACAGCGGTTTTCCCAGATTTGATTGGCAACGTAATTATTTTGAGCATATTGTGTGTTCTCCGAAGGAATTAAATGCAATCAGGGAATATATCATAAACAATCCGATACGATGGACCTTGGATAGAGAGAATCGCCTGTCCAGAAATTTCAACATGGATTTAGATAAATACTTCAGTGATGTTTTTGAGAAATAATATTTTAAAGGTGCCTTTGATGAATCAAACCCCTTCTATGATGATGTGATGCAAGTACTTTTTTCAAATAGCGGGCTGTATGGGATTTTTTAGACTTAATGACTTCCTCAGGAGGGCCATGAGCCACCATTTTGCCACCGGCTTCTCCGCCCTCTGGTCCCAGATCAATGATATGATCGGCGCATTTGATGACATCCAGATTGTGCTCGATGACTATTACTGTATGTCCTTCATCGACTAGCTTCTGGAAGCAGCGCAAGAGAACAGACACATCATCAGGGTGAAGGCCGATGGTAGGTTCATCAAAGAGATAGAGGATTTTTTTGCCTTTCTGATGGGCAAGGTTATAGGCCAGTTTTATCCTCTGAAGTTCTCCTCCAGATAGAGTCGTTGTAGGCTGACCTAGCTTTAGATACCCGAGTCCTACTTCAATAAGAGGAGCCAGTTTTTTCCTGATTTTTGGCCGCTCAGAAAAGAAATCACAGGCTTCGGAAACACTCATCTGCAAGACATGGTCAATGTTCTTATCTTTGTATTTAATCTCAAGGATGTCATTATTAAATCTTTTTCCTTTACAAGCTTCACAGGTCAAGACGACATCGGAGAGAAATTGCATCTCTACAATAGTCTGTCCAGCGCCCTTGCATTCTTCACATCTTCCTCCGGCAGTGTTAAAAGAGAAAAAGCCAGGCTTGAATCCTTGAGCCTTGGCCTCCCTTGTCTGGCTGAAGACATCCCTTATCTCATCCATGGCTTTGGCATATGTGGCTGGTATTGAACGAGGAGAAGTGCTGAGGGGAGACTGATCGACCATGATGATTTTGTCTATTTGGCCTTTCCCCTTTATTTCTTTGAATCCATCTCTGGCTTCTCCCTGCCACTCTTGATAGAGGACGTCGTTGAGGAGCGTGCTTTTTCCTGATCCTGAGACTCCTGTGATACAGGTGAAAGCATTGAGGGGGAGCTTGATATCGAGATGTTTTAAATTATGTTTGTGAGCATCTATTATCTCGATAAAGCTGGGTGATACCTTCCGGACCTCTGGAATTTTTATCTTTTTTTCTTCTCTCAGATATTGTGCGGTGAGAGATTTTTGATATTTTTGAAAGTCTTTCATAGGGCCAGCGAAGATAACCTCTCCCCCTTCTTCCCCTGCCTTAGGTCCCAGATCAATCAAGTACTCGGCCGATTTTATGATTTCAGGGTCATGCTCGACCACCAAGACAGTATTCCCGATATCTTTTAGAGATTTAAGGATTTCGATCAAGCGGCGGTTATCCCGTGCATGGAGCCCGATGCTCGGTTCGTCCAGGACGAAAAGGGTTCCGACAAGTGAGGCGCTCAAAGCAGCGGCCAAATTTATCCTCTGAGCTTCTCCTCCGCTTAAAGTGAAGGTCATCCGGTCCAGGCTGATATAATCCAACCCAACTTCGAGCAGGAATTTCAATCTGTTCTGGATTTCGATGATGAGTTTTTCAGACACCTGTTTTTGAAAAAAGGTCAATTTCACTCTTTTGAAAAAGCGATATGCCTGTTGGACTGTCATCTGGACGACTTCCCCGATAGAAAGCCCTTCTATCTTGACACTGAGAGCATGGGGATTGAGGCGCATTTGCTTGCAAGCAGGACAGGACAAATATTTCCGGTATCGGCTCAGAAAAACCCTAACCTGGACTTTGTATTTTTTTGTCTGAAGCCAGTCAAAGAAACCCTTGATCCCATAATAACCGTCGCCTCCATCCAGCACAAAACGCTTTGCTTTCTCACCCAAATCACTGAAGGGAACATCGGTTGGAATTCCTCTTTGTCTGGCTTCACGGAGTAATTCCTTCATCATTCCTCTTGAAACAGGCTTTGTCCAGGGCTCCACAGCTCCCCCATTCAGGGATTTGCTCTTGTCAGGGATAATCTTATCTTCATCTATCGCTGCCAGATCGCCGAAGCCATGGCAGGTTGGACATGCTCCTTGTGGGCTGTTGAAGGAAAAAAGATTAGGAAAGGGATCTTCATAGACAATTTCGCATCTCTTGCATTCGAGTTTATCCGAAAAGACAAACTCTTTGCCTTTATCTGTTTGGACCTTTATTTTCCCATAGCCTTTTTTTAAAGCTATTTCAAGAGAGTCCACCAGTCTTTCCCTCTCTTCTCTATCTAGGTTCATCCGATCGACGAGAACGTCCATGCTTTTTTTCTTTCCAAGCTTGGCTTTGTCGAGATTGATAATCTTATTGTTTTGGATAATCCTGAAAAAACCATCTTTTTTGAGAGCCGCCAGGCCTCTTTCTCGTGGCCAGGAGAAGGAGATCCATACTTTTGTCTGAGCAGGATGCTTGTTGAGAGCCGCGACGATTGAATCTATCGTGTCCTTCTGGACAGGCTGTTCACACTTAAGGCAGTGAACGGTTCCGATTCGAGCAAAGAGTACCCTTAGGAAGTCATAGATTTCGGTTGCGGTAGCCACAGTGGAGCGGGGGTTTTTTGTGACCGCTTTCTGCTGGATAGCAATGGCTGGAGTGATCCCTTCGATGAGTTCAGCGTCTGGTTTTTCCATCCTCTCCAGGAACTGGCGGGCATAGGAGGAGAGAGACTCGATGTAGCGGCGCTGCCCTTCTGCATAGAGGGTGTCAAAAGCAAGGGAGGATTTTCCAGAGCCAGATACTCCGGTGACAATGATGAGTTTATTCAGAGGAATATCAAGGTCGATATTCTTAAGGTTGTGGACCCTGACTCCTCTGAGAGCGATTTTATCTTTCATGGAACGCTTTAACTTTAGGTCTGAAACATATCACTATTGAAATTGAACATATTATTATAAGCCTTATGGTTCCAGGATAAAAGGGTACAGTCTCCCTTTATTATTAATTTTTTGCCTTAGCGAAGACTAGCGGGTAAAAAAACCGTTTGAGGGCTGAGTGGGCACGGAGGGATCTGACTTTAAATTGGTTCCAGCGGGGTCAGGCTTTCATAATATTCTGTCATTCCCGTACCTGCTTTTGCGGGCACAAGCTCTACGAAAATCAAGAATCATGTTCGTCATTCCTGTGAAAGCAGGAATCTAGAAAGTGGATA
>CAZSPM010000056.1:0-8453 GCA_964608785.1 uncultured Eubacteriales bacterium | reverse complement strand
TCTTTTCAGTCGCTTTGCCACAAAATCTAAGGCTTCTTCCCAACTGACCTCTTCTAGTTCTTTATTCACTCTAATCAATGGCTTGAGGATTCTTTTTTGACTGTGGACAACATCCCTTATCGTGAATCTCCCTTTAACACAACCCTGTCCTTGATTCGCGGCTCCTTCCTTTGAGAACAGCGATCTCAATATCTTCCCATCTTTGAGCTCAATTTCTAACTCACAGCCAATGCTGCAGAGTGGGCAGATTGTCACTGCCTTCTCATCAGGCAATGTATCATGCATGATGGCTCTCTCGACCAAGGATCCAGTAGGGCAGACATCAACACAGGCTCCACAAAACTGGCAGCCCGATTCTAGAAGTGGCCGATCAAGTACTGTTTCCACAACAGCTTGAGTTCCGCGGTAAGCAAAAGAGATCGCTGATGCCCCCCTCACTTCACCACAAACCCTCACACACCTTCCACAGAGGATACACAGGTTGTAATTTCGATCAAAGAATGGATCATTTTTCTTGATTTCAAAATCTCGATATACCGAAGAAAACCTGACTGAATCTATTTTCACTGCATTAACGACCTCCTGAAGTTCGCATCGTCCATTGTTGGAGCAAAGAACACACCCCGTAACTTCCCCTACTTTTCGAATTGTTGATTTATATTCGTCACAGTTCTCTTTTTCACTGCAGATGAGACAGGCATTCGGATGTTCAGAAAGAATGAGTTCGAGAATCTCCCTTCTCAATTTCTGGATTTTGGGCGTCTTTGTCTTTACCTCCATTCCTTCTTCAATGAAGGTTCCGCAGGAGGGAGGATAGCCCTTCCTTCCTCTAACTTCAACTATACAAAGTCTGCAGCCGGAGAAAGGAGCCAAGTAAGGATGATCACAGAGAGAAGGAATATAAATGTCATTCTTTCTTGCGACTTCTAGGATTGTCTTTTTGCTTTCGGCTGCTATCTCTTTTCCGTCAATATTAATTTTCATTTTCTGGCTCTCTGCCCAGTGGCTTTTTTGAGAATCCTATCCCTTTTCTTACTCGTGTATTTAGAAACGGCCCTGACTTTAGGAGGACACACATCAAGGCAAGCGCCACACTTGATACATAAATCCTGGTCTATTACATGTACTTTTTTCCTTTCGCCGCTTATAGCTTCGACGGGGCAGTTTTTCAAACACAAAAGACATCCCACACATTTATCCGGCTTTATGTAATAAATGATCAAATCTTTACACACCAACGCCGGACAGCTCTTTTCTTTAATGTGGGCTTCATATTCATCCCTGAAGTAACGAATGCTTGTGAGGACAGGATTAGGAGCGGTCTGACCTAATCCACAAAGAGATCCTGCCTTTACTGTCTCGGCCAAATCCACCAGTTTCTCTATATCCCTCTCTCCTCCTTTGCCCTGAGTTATGTGAGTCAAAATTCCTACCATTTGTCTGGTCCCTACCCGACATGGGACGCACTTGCCACAGGACTCTTCTTGGGTGAAATTTAGAAAATAACGAGCAATGTCCACCATACATGTATCCTCATCCATAACAATCATGCCGCCAGAACCCATGATTGACCCAGCTTTTGTGAGAGTGTCGTAGTCAACTGGTAAATCAATCATGTCTGCCGGGATACATCCTCCAGAAGGGCCCCCAGTCTGCACGGCTTTGAATTTTTTATTATCTCTAATGCCGCCTCCGATGTCATAAATAATCTTTTTTATAGTAATCCCCAGGGGCACTTCAACCAAACCAGTATTATTTATTTTTCCTACAAGAGAGAATATTTTTGTTCCTTTGCTCTTCTTTGTGCCTATCTGGGAATACCAATCAGAGCCTTTATTTACTATCAGAGGAACATTTGCCCATGTCTCAACGTTGTTGATATTGGTAGGCTTTCCCCATAATCCTTCTTGAGCGGGAAAAGGAGGTCTTTGTCTAGGGAAAGCACGCCGGCCTTCGATGGAAGCCATCAAAGAGGTCTCTTCACCGGAAACAAAGGCACCTGCCCCCTTAACAACATGAATATCAAATCGGAATTCAGACCCAAGAATTGATTCGCCAAGCAAACCAAATTTTTTAGCCTTTTCCATAGCTATCGTTACATGTTTGACGGCAAGAGGATATTCCATCCGAACATAAATAAAACCTTCCGAAGCACCTATGGCATACGCCCCGATGATCATGCCTTCGATCACACTATGGGGATTTCCTTCCAGAAGGCTTCGGTCCATATAGGCTCCTGGATCACCCTCGTCTGCATTGCAGATGATAAATTTCACTTCAGAATTAGCTTGACGGCAAATGCCCCACTTTTTCCCGGTCGGAAAGCCCGCTCCTCCTCTTCCTCGTAATCCGGAAGACTCAACTTCAGCGATGACTTCTTCCGAGGTCATATTGAAAAGCACCTTAGCTAAAGCCTGATATCCATCTAAAGCTATGTAATCTTGGATGTCTGTGGGATCAACTCTGAAATTGTTCTCAGTGAGAAGACGCATTTGTTTCTGGTAAAATGGAATTTCCTTTTGTCTGTTAATCTTTTGACCAGTCTTTGAATCTTCGTAAATCAAAGAGGGTATTATCTTGTCCTTAAGAATCGTCTCTTCAATGATTTTTGGAATATCCCCTTGAGTGAGCTTCTTATAAAAGATACCTTCAGGATAAATGATAATATTCGGTTCCAATTCACAGAATCCATGACAACCTGTTACCTCTATTCCTACTGTTTCTTTGAGATTTCTTTCTTCAAGTTCACGCTCTAAAGCCTCAATGATATGAAGGGAACCGCTTGCTTGGCCACAAGTGCCAGAAGAGACAATAATCGTTTTTTTATAAGAGAAACGTCTTGAGCGAATTCTCTGTTTCCACTCCAGCAATTGCTCAGGATGATTCATTCTTCTCATTATAATTCACATGAATCATTCAGGTTCACTAAGATTCTGCATATTCTTTGAGAATAGCATCGATTTTCTTTACTGTGATATGGGAATAATATTTCCCATTGACCACAATAACAGGACCTATCGCGCAGCAACCAAGGCAGTTAACTGTTTCAAGAGTAAATTTTCTATCGGGAGTCGTTTGCCCCACTCTTATATTAAGTTTTCGCTCCATATCCTCCACAATCTGGACACCGCCTCTTACATGACAGGCAGTCCCCAAACAAACTGTAATCTGGTACTTGCCTTTGGGCTCAAGGGTAAAGAATTTGTAAAAGGTCAGGACTCCAAAGATTTCACTTTCTGAAATTCTTAAGTGCCTAGAAATTCGAGAAATTATATCGGCAGGAATGTAACCATATTTGGCCTGAATTTTATGAAGGATATGTATAAGTTCTTTCTGATCTTTATCAAATTCGTTTAAAATCTTTTCCATTTCGAAGTTCCTTTTCTATTTAGAGGTAAGCAGCTTTTTATGCGGAAAACCAAATCTCTCTGCAATATTCTTTTTGACTATATTTCCATTATAGATATAAACACCTTTTGCCAGAGAATCGTCCTGTTTTAAAGCTCCTTCAATCCCGGCTTCTCCAATTAAAAGGAGGTACGGTGATACTGTATTGGATAAAACTTTAGTCGAAGTGCGGCTCACTGCAGATGTTATATTGGGAACACAATAATGGATAATTCCCTCTTCTATATATGTCGGTTGCTCTAGAGTCGTTAATCGGCTGGTCTCAATACATCCTCCCTGATCAATAGCTAAATCGATGACCAGGGAACCCGGCTTCATGGTTTTGACCATATCTTTTGTGATCATTATGGGTGCTCTCTCTCCAGGCCGAAGGACTGCTCCGATGAGAATATCAGCAATCTTTGTCATCCGGGCTAAATTGTATTTGCTGGCCATAAGGGTTATTAATCTTCCCGATGTCATATCTTCCAGTTCCCTAAGTCTATCCATGTATGTGCCCAATGCAATCGTGTGTGCACCTGCTCCGAGTAAGGCTTTTATGGCACTTCTCGCTAAAACACCGCTGCCGATTATAACAGCAGTTGCTGGGGGAACGCTTACGACTCCTCCTATGATAACACCTCGACCACCTTGACTGGTCTGAAGATAATGGCCAGAGATGACAAGACACATCTGACCAGCAATCTCACTCAAGCTTTCGATAAAGGGAAGGGCATTACTATCGTCTTGAACGACTTCATAGCCGATAATGTTCACGCCCTTCTTGAGAAGTTCTTCCAGAAGACCTTTCCGGGCAACGGCTAGGTGATGGAATCCAAATAAAATTTGGTTTTTTTTGACGAGTTTACATTCTTCCTCGTTCAATGGAGAAATATTGAGCACGATATCCGATCGGCCAAAAACTTCGTCCTTTGTGAAAACGATGTTTGCTCCTTGGAAGGTGTATTCTTCATTTGTATATCCTGCTTTCAAGCCCGCCCCAGCTTGCACGTAGACTGTGTGGCCTTTCTCGACTAACAAAGAAACGCTGCTCGGAGATAATCCGGCTCTGTTTTCTATCTTGCTGCTTTCGTTGATAACACCAATATTCATGAGTGTCTGTGCTCCAATAAAAAGGCATCTATGATAACAAATAAATTCTTCAAGGACAATAAAAAGATGGGGTCGCGTCTCAACATTTGACATTTATAGGAAATATTGAAGGAAAAGAGGTTTATTATTGATTTACCTGGATTATTCACGAACGGCACTTTTCATGAACAATTCAGGTTGACAAAATGTCAAATGTTGAGACGCGACCCCTTTATGTGAAAAGTATAAGAGTTAAAACCAAATAAACAAGATAGAGGCTAAGCAAAATGAGTCCTTTTGCTTTTCCCAAGCGACAGCCAATCCTCATGGCCACGAGCATAGTTCCCACTATCAAGATCATAAAAGGAAAGGCAAAGTTCATGATTTTCAATTCAACTGTTATGGGATTTGCGATGGAGGCAACACCTATGATCCAGAGAACATTGAGGACATCTGCTCCGATTATATTCCCAACCGCGATCTGTCCTTCTCCCTTGAGAGCTGCGGCAATACAAGTGCTGATCTCAGGAAGAGAGGTTCCGATAGCAACAACAGTCGCGGCAATAACAATTTCAGAAACAGAGAAATACCGTGCTATATATTTAGCAGCCTCAACAATGATGTAGCTTGATAGAATAACCCCGGCAAGCCCAATTGTAAACAGAAGGATTGGTCGTCTGAGCTGGGATCTTCTTTCAGATAAAAGACTATTTTTTTTCTCATTTGAACCGTTTTTGTTATGCCTATTTTCCTCAAACCTGAAGTCTTTTCTTTTAATAATAAAAATATAATAGAGACATAAAATCAAAAGTAAAACTGCCCCTTCCAAACGGCCGATTGTTCCATTCCTAGCAAGCAAATAAGCTAAAATATCGATTACAATGAGAAAAATGCCGACTATCTTGAGTATCCGACAGTTGATCATAATAGGCGCAGGTGCAATGAGTGCTGCCAGAGCAAGGGCAATCCCATCATCACAGATAACAGAACCGACCGCATTTCCCAAAGCGATTTCGGGCTTGCCTAAGATAGATGCAATAACTGAAACACAAAATTCCGGAGCCGTTGTAGCCATCCCAACAATCACTATGCCTACCAACATCTTCGAGATGTCTAGAATTTTGGCTATTCCTAAGGCTCCATCAACAAATAAATCTGCGCTTTTATATAAAATGGCGAAAGAGAAAATAAGGGCGACAAAATAAAGATAGATCATTGAGTCACGTTATTTCCTGTAGATGACTTCTCCGTTAAAAATGGTCATCTTGACCTCGGTTTTTTTGATTTCCTCTGGGGGTATCTCGAAAATATTCTGACTGAGGACAACTAGATCAGCCAGCTTTCCCTTTTTTATCGAGCCTTTTAGCACTTCGGCAAATTCTGCATAGGCACCATTTAGAGTGTACCCTTTGATGACTTCTTCAAGAGAAATCTTCTGCTCAGGAAACCAACCTTCAGGATTTTTTCCATCCACGGTCTTTCTTGTCACAGCCGCATAGATTCCCGTTAGAGGATTTAAAGGGGCAACCGTCCAATCCGAACCGCAGGCAAGGATGACTCCCTTTTCAAGAAAAGATTTAAAGGCATAAGCATGCTCGCATCTCTTTCCGCCTATTTTTTTCTCTGCCCATCGCCCGTCATCTATAGCGTGATAAGGCTGGACAGAGGCAATGATACCGAGCTTTGCGAACCTTTCAAAATCTTCAGGGACAAGGTGCTGCGCATGCTCAATTCGCCATCGCCTGTCTCTCTCTTCACCCTCAGCGATAACTCTTTCAAAAATATCAAGAAGCAGATGATTGGCCCTATCCCCTATGGCATGTATGGCTATCTGAAGCCCGGCTTTATCAGCCTCTCTGATTCTTTGTTCCATTATTCCCTCAGGAAACATGTGGGAATGGAGAAGTCCTTTTTTCTCAGGATTATCTTCATAAGGATCAAAAAAATAGGCGGTTGATGAACCAAGAGATCCGTCAACAAATCCTTTCAATCCCGCAATTTTTAAAAGATAATTATCAGAGGGAGTCTTAAGTTTAAGCCGGGAATAAAGTTCAGCTTCTTGTATTTGGATATACACATGAAGCCGAGCTGTGAGTTTTTCAGCCTTTAGAAGCTCTTGATACACATCAAGGTTTGAAGCATAAGCCATATCATGAATGGAAGTCACCCCAAACTCAGTAGCATGTTGCAGAGCCACCTCTGCCGCCCTGATCTTCTCCTTTAATGAAGGCTCGGGAATATGTTTCGTGACAAGATCCATAGCCCCATCTTTTAAAATCCCTGTGGGCTCTTTTGTTGCGGAATCTTTGAGAATTTCTCCCCCTTCAGGAGAAGGAGTATCTTTTGTAATCCCGGCAATCTTCAAAGCCAAGCTGTTGGCAAGCGCCATATGACCATCATGGCGATTGATAAAAACGGGATTCAGAGGAGTGATAGCATCAATCCACTCTTTCCTCGGCAACTCTGGCGGGTCAAATTTTTGATGGTCCCAGTTACCGTTGAGAATCCATTCTCCTCCTTCAATCTCTTGAGCTTTCGCTTTGACTCTTGCCACAAATTCTTCCCGACTCTTGGCATTATACAATTGGATACTCGTGAGAGAAAAACCCCCTTCTAGGAAATGCGTATGAGAATCTATGAAGCCGGGGAGGACAAGATCTCTCTCAAAATCTATGACTTGAGTATGGCTGCCTACCATCTTTTTTATTTCTTCTGTTGAACCAACCTGCAGAATCTTTTCTCCTTCCACAGCCACTGCTTCTGCCCAAGGCTGATCAGGATTAACCGTCCAGATATTGCAGTTGAGTAGAACCAGATCCGCCACATCTTTTCTTGAGCCTGAAATACAGGAAACTGCAAAAGAAGAAATCAAGCATAAAAAAATTAAATGAAATAGTCTCATCCCTTCCTCCAATCATGAAGAGGCAATAGTTCGAGAGGGAATTAATCTCATCTATTCTGATCCAGATTATACAACTTTTGTCCACTTTTGACTTCAAAGGATAATTTTCTCAAAATCTTCAGGAATGATCAGTTTGGCCTTGTAGTTCTCTCTTATCTCATTTTCTATTTCGGAGAGTGAAAATTCCAATTCTCCAAAGAAATGGCAGGGAATAAGGCATCTGACATTACTCTTTTGAGAATGAGAACCCAGCTCAAGGGAATGCGTATGCATCTCGCGAAGAGAAGGATACATCTTAAAAAAACGGGAAGGTGTACTGCAATCATGAATGAGGTAATCCTTCCCTTTTGCCTGTTCGAAAATAAGAGGATCAATAGGGGTATCTCCGGAGTAAAACAACTCCTTCATTTCGTTTTCGAAGTGAAAATGAAAAGCCAAAGAGGAAGAACTATGGGGAACTTTCAGGGGTGTGCATTGTATAGACTCAGCTAATTGAAAGCTTTGTCCAGGATCAAGGGAGATAAAATCAACTCTTGTCTTTATCTTTTTATCCCTCAGTTGAAATAAATCAAGTAATTCTCGACAAAAATCAACACTCTCAACTGAACCATAGAGATTAATGAGACCTTCATCTAGCATCAGGCTGTGAATAAAAGAAGGCAGCCCATAGACATGATCAGGATGAATGTGGGTAATTAGAATCGTAGCAATTTTAAGAGGGGTGAAATTCAATTTTTTTATCTTTTGGATGGCGCTTCCAGGGCAATCAATCAAAAATAAGGTCTCATTGTGATTTAGAAGAAAGGAAGTATTATCCCTCTCTTTGGTTGCTACCGATCCGCCGGTTCCTAAAAAGCAAAGCTCAATCATTTTCTTCTAAATTTGCTAGTCAAGAACCATTTATAAAAAAATTCACCAATAAAATCAATGGGGTCAGACCTTGAATAGCATTGGGGTCAGGCTTTCATAAGTTGTTCCAACGGGGTTGAAAAAAATGTCATTCCCGCTACCTGCAAAAGCAGGTAGCGGGCATCCAGGACTATACACTGTCTAGACTCGCGCCTCTTCTGTC
>CAZSPM010000055.1:0-8455 GCA_964608785.1 uncultured Eubacteriales bacterium | reverse complement strand
TTTCACAAAAGATGTTGAACTTGTTAGATTTGGCAAACAAATCGGTAAACGTCTCCTCTTGCTGCGGCTGCTCCAGTAAAGTGCTCAAAAGCTTCAAGCGCCATCCCAAGCCCGCCAGCCTGGTTTCCTCACCTTTCATAGCTGCTGCAAATCCCGAGACTTGTGAGGGATGCGGCGTCTGCATCGACCGCTGTCAGATGGAAGCCTTGAATCTTGAGGATGACAAGGTAGCTCTCAATGTTGATCGTTGCATCGGCTGTGGATTGTGCGTCTCTACCTGCCCTACTGGCAGTCTTACCCTTGTCCGCAAGCCTGAATCAGAACAGTCTGATGTTCCCCAGACGTGGAAATACACCTTGATTAACCTGGGTCGGGCAAGGGGGAAGCTGGGGCCTATCAGTATGGCAAAGATGCTGCTCAAATCCAAGTTGGGTAGAGTCGTCTCCTCTAAGTAATTAGCCCAATCTAAATTTCTATTTCTTTCCTAAAACTTCCTCTTTAATCATTCAGCCTTTTTCACAGAACAAATCGAAATAGCGGTATAAAAAAACCTGATTAGCTTTTTGGTGTGTGAGAAAATCACCCCCTGAATCATCTGTAAAGGCTATTTACACATTTTCTTAACTTTAGTTGAATGATAAAGCTCTATTTCGAGTATAAATAACAACTTATACGATACAAGAGAAGGAAAGGTCAGGCCAAAAGGGTAAATGCGAAATTATTTATTCCAAATTAAAACCATACGACTGCCCGTGTGTCATTGGTTCTCTAAAGCTGTATTTTTCATTCGGCAAAGCAGAGAGGGTTGCTTTAAAGCTTTTACGATTTTCGAGGCAATTATTGTACTCGCTGCAGTGGGAACGCTCTTGGCGGTGGGGATACCTATCTACACAAATGTCCTCCTCAAGGCAAAAACAATTTCAGCCATTACAGATATCTCTTCAGCATCCCGGGAAATCGAGGAGTATCTGGACGAAAACGGAATCCTTCCCGAAATCCTTGATGATATTAAGCCAAATTTTCGAGACCCCTGGGGAAGACCTTACGAGTATCTGGTCATCCTGGGCAAGTCTGAGAGCGAGATACAAGGAAAGTGGAGGAAAGACCGCTTCCAGGTCCCGTTAAATACCGATTTCGATCTCTACAGTAAAGGCAAAGATGGGGAAAGCAGAGCGCCTCTCACGGCTTCAGCAAGCTACGATGATATTGTCCGCGCCAATAACGGAGATTATATAGGCCTCGCTTCAAAATACTGAGTTAGGTTTAATACCATGACTATAGAAATGGCATTCCTCCGCAGCAAGGTTGCCCGACGCATCTTTTTCCTGTTCATCACATGCGCCCTCATTCCTCTTACAGTACTGGCTATCTTATCTTTTACCCAGTTGACAAAACAGCTCAATGATCAGAGCCAGGAACATCTCCTAAAGACAGGTAAGGATATGGAGATGGGCATTCGTGAGCGATTGTTTCTAATCGAGGACGAGATGAAGATGGTCGCTTCCAGCCTGAGGGCGACGACCACAGATTTTTTCCCTGAAAAGCCACTGGAATATAGTGCCTATCTAAAAGAGCATTTCAAATGCATAGGACTTATCAACAATACAGGAAGATTTACCTCCCTTTTTGATTGCTCGCTGGATATACCTGTAATAACTCCGGCCCAGAGGGAACATCTTCTATCCGGCAAGTTCCTCATATCTTCCGAATATCACCCAGAGAATTCTTCTTATATATATATGAGTCTGATGCTCGATCCCGAACACCGGAGTGAAGAAATCCTTTTGGCTGAAATCAACCCCACTTATCTTTGGTACGCCGCTCACCAGGACTCATTGCCAGCTATGACCCACCTCTGTATCCTTGATGAATCGAACAACCTGCTGGAATCATCGCTCATCAATCTCGAGTCTTTTCCTGAGCAGGACGCAATCCAATTGAGAGCCGAACACTCTGGTCGTCTTAAATGGAGACACGAAGAAGAGGAGTATCTTGCAAGTTATAGGACTATTTCTCTTATGGATCCCTATTTTGTACAAAACTTGACTTTGGTACTAAGCCAGCCGAGAAGTTATGTGCTTCAACCAATCGCCCTATTCAAGCGAGTATTCCCACTCGTCATCCTGTTGTCTCTATGGGTAGTAATACTCTTGAGCTTCACTCAGATTCGAAGGAATCTGATACCGCTCGAAAGGCTCAAAGCAGGAACAGAGCGTATTGCCAAAAGAGACTTTGACAGCCGGGTAAAGGTGGACAGTCACGACGAGTTTGAGGACCTTGCAGAATCGTTCAACACGATGGCCAGCCAATTGGGCAGACAGTTCAAGGCATTAGCCACGATAGGGGAGATCGATCGAACCATCCTTTCGGCTTTAGATACTCAGAAAATCGCTGATACGGTGATTACTCGTATGAACGAGGTTGTTCCCTGCAATGCAGTCAGTGCTACCCTGCTCGACTCTAAAGCTCCGGATAAAGGGGAAACATATATCTGGGAGGGGAAGCTTAATATAACAAGATCGGTGGACATGGTCAAATTCAAGCCCGAAGACATACAGGTTCTACGTGATAATGAAGAATCCTTATTCATTGAATCGCTCGAAAATCCTCCTAACTATCTTAAACCTTTGGTTAAGCTCGGCATTAATTCGTTCCTGATTATGCCCATTTTCCTCACACAAAAGCTAGTAGGAATTATCACTCTGGGCTATTTCAAACCACCAGTTTTCCGTCGAGAAGACGTGGCCCAGGCCCGCCGTTTGGTCAACCAAGTGGCGGTAGCCATCTCCAATGCCCGATTGATCGAGGAATTGAACGATCTCAATTGGGGAACACTCACTGCTCTGGCTCGGGCCATCGATGCGAAATCCCCCTGGACAGCGGGTCATTCCGAACGTGTGACAAAACTGGCCTTAAAAATCGGTCTGGCCATGGGACTTCCCCAGAAAGAGCTGGAAAACCTGCACCGAGGAGGGCTGTTGCATGACATCGGCAAACTGGGTATACCGCCTGCTATTCTCGATAAACCAGGAAAATTAACTGCTGAGGAGACCCAACTCATGAATAAACATGTCCAGTTTGGAGCACGCATCTTGAAGCCTATAGCGGCCTATACTGAAGTCATACCTATAATAATGCATCACCACGAACGTCTTGATGGCAGTGGCTATCCTGATGGTCTTAGCGGAGAGGACATAAGTTTGGGAGGTCACATCTATGCAGTGGCCGACGACTATGATGCTTTCTCTTCAGATCGACCCTACCGAAAGGCACTCTCCCGTAAACGAGCCATCAATCTCATCAGGAAAAGAGCTGGAAGCAAATACGACTCCAAGGTAGTGAACGCCTTTCTGGAGGTCATGGCTCAGGGGGAGAGAGAGGAGAAACTCAAATGATGCCAAAAAGGCTGCTGGTAGCATTGGCCATTCTCATTGTATTTATCGGAAGCAATTGCGGAAAAAACACAACCATCTCAGATGAATTGATCGGAATATGGAGGACTGCTTCTCCGAAATACGAGGGTTGTTTTTTCGAGTTGAGGACAAACTCAATTACCATCGGACCCCAGGAGGGAGAGCCTAACTCGTTTGCTATTACAAACATAAAAAGGAAGAAGAAAAGTAAGGAAGAATGGACCTCATACATCATTTATTACGTAGATCAGGGAGGAAAAGAGTATGAATTTCCGATTTATTACCTTCCTGAAAGGACCGGAGTGATTAGATTCAAGAATCAACTCGATATCGTATGGACTCGTGAGAGCCGTTAATTGAGGATGTAGCTAAGAAATGGATATATTCCCGGAAAAAGCATGCGATAAAGAGAGGAAAAATTACAAATTAACAAAAAAGCAAACTTTTATCTCTTCGAGGAGGCACCATGAATAAAAGACCAAAACGTCGAAAATTCCCTGTCGTCGATCGAGCGATTCAGTATAAATTTCTGACGATGATTCTATCCTACGGAATGATAATCGTAATTTTTATGGGCCTTGTGTTATTTTTACCAGACGTTACTGCTCTGAACAATGAAGACCTAAATATGGAAGTTCGTGGAGCCGCAGCCCAGAGAATACTTACCCTCCATACGCGGGCATGGCCTGCTGTTATAGCCTTGGTCTGCCTCCTCAGCATTCATTCATTCCGAATATTCCATAGGGTCATCGGACCCCTCTTTCGGTTTCGTTGGGCCTTCTCAAAGATAGCCAAAGGTGATCTGAATTTCCGGGTGAAGTTGAGAAAAAAGGACCTCCTCAAGCGGGAGGAGGAAATGATCAATGAGATGATGGATGTGTTTGCCAAGAATTGGGGAGATATCCAGGAAATCGGTCAAAACTCCCTTATATCATTGGATGACTTGGAGAACTCTTTGCAGGAGATGAACGGCGGGGAAGAGGAGTATCAAGAACTTCTGCATGCGCACCGCCAGCATCTTGAGACCCTGATGGATAAAACACGGCATTTCCGCCTGAGTGCTGAGGAAAAGGAAGAGCAAGAAACCGCCGCCCCTTCAACATAAAAGAAAAAGGGGGCAGGCCCCTTTTTTCAAAGGGGCAGGCCCCTTTTTTCCTGTCTACTTTTTTGACTAAAGTTAAGGTGGGTTTGATAAATCAAACCCCTACACAAGATGAATCAAGCCTCTACAATTTATTCAAGGGGGATAAAACAGGGTAAAATTTCACAATGATTTTTCTGTATCTCTGATCGCATCCTCGAATATCTCTACTCCCTTCAGCGCCAGTTCTTCTGTCAACACAAGAGGCGGAAGGAATCGGGCTACGTTCGAATAATGACCCCCGAGCTCTATCAATAGCCCGTGGCGGTGACAATAACTCCTCACTTCCCCGGCGAGTTCAGGAGCAGGCTGTTTAGAATCTTTGTCTTTGACAAGTTCTATTCCCAACATCAGGCCCTTTCCCCGGACTTCCCCTACAATCTTTGACTCCTTGCTAATCTCCTGAAGCCATGAAAACATGGATTTTCCAAGACTATAGGCGTGGTCGGCAAGGTTATTCTTGACCATGAAATTTAAAGCTGCATTACCGCCTGCATAGGCAATGACATTGCCGCGAAAGGTACCAATATGCTTGCCCTGAGGGAAGGTATCAAGCTTCTCCCTGTAAGCCACACAAGAAAGAGGAAATCCCACGCCCCCAAGGCCCTTGCTCAAGGTCACGATATCAGCAGTTACATCTGTATGCTCGAAGGCAAACATCCTCCCTGTGCGACAGAGGCCTGCCTGGATCTCATCTACGATCATCAGGACATCATGCATATCGCATATCTCTCTGATTTTAGGTAGAAATTCATCAGGGGGAACTATCGAACCTCCTTCTCCTTGAATCGCCTCAACAATAACCGCGGCTGGTTTTCCCACTCCAGAGTGGGGGTCTTCAAGTACGTGCTCTAAGTATTTCGCACAATCCAGGTCACATGTATCAGGTTCTTTCCCAAAAGCACAGCGGAAGCAGTAGGCGTAGGGAACAAAATGGACCTCAGGAACCAGAGGAAGGAAATCCTCTTTAAATCCCAATCCACTGGAGAGTGAAAGGGCTCCAGCGCTCATTCCATGATAAGCCCCCTCAAAAGCGATCATCGGGATGCGGCGTGTATTATTCTTGGCTAGCTTCAGCGCCACCTCTACCGCATCAGACCCGGTGGGCCCTCCAAAAAAGACCTTGCTCAAGGGTTCAGGCAGGAGAGAAAGAAGAGTTTCGACCAATGTTTTTCTTGCAGGATTAGGAATGTCAAGGGAATGGGTAAGTTCGGCGAGCTGTTTTGAAGCAACCTCTATCACCTCTGGATTGGAATGCCCGACATTCATTACTCCGGCTCCTCCGAAAAAATCTATATACAGATTACCATCCACATCCTCCACAGTAGCACCTTTGGCGCGACGAAGAGCCATGGGCATTCCCCTTGGGTATGACACAGCCGAGCCTTCATGGGAAGATTGATAATCGAGGTATTCTTTTGATTTGGGACCTGGCGGAGGAGTCTTGATTAAAGGGGCATCTGGGAATGATAGAGTGCTGAAATCCATCGCTCATCTCCTCAAAAAGTAAAAAGGCCAAGTATGAAAGGCTTATAGCATGGGAAAGATTAGAAGTCAATCGCAGCAAAATCGTTCTCTATTCACCTATCCTGACCAGGAGACCCTTCCGCTTTACGATCTTGAAATTCCAATGAAAAAATAAAAAAGCAAAAAAGATATAAACAACATTGAGGCCTGAAGACCAGAGAAGTTCCTGGAGGGGCAGTCCTCCATTGGAAATGACATCCCTCATCCCTTCAAAAACATAGGATGCGGGGACATAGTGGGCAACGGTTTGGAGAAATGGAGGGAGGACTGATACAGGATAAAATACGGCTGAGATAGGCATAAACAGAAAACCGAGAGCCCACGCAAGCACTTCAGCCTCCTGACCAAATCTCAGTATAAGCGCAGTGGTAATGATTCCTATCGCCCATCCCATAACTACCAGGTTCAGCACAAAAGGGATGAGGGATATGCCGATCAGGAAGATGTTAAAAGAATAAAAGATCCAAGCCAAGGAAACCAAGATCGTAGCGACCGTCACCAACTTGACAAAGCTCACCAGCATCAAAGAAAGAATATATTCAGCGGCAGACAGAGGGCTTGCGAAAAGGTTTAACAAGTTTTTTGCCCACACATCTTCGAGGAAGGAGACAGATATACCCTGATGGGACCGGAAGAGGATATCCCAAAGGATCAAGGCGCCGATAAAAAAAGTCACAAAGCCAGGTAAACTCTGTCTGAACTGGGCGAGATACACCGTGATGAATCCCCAGACAAGAAGATCCAGGAGAGGCCAGTAGAAGATTTCCATGAGCCTGGGCAGGCTCCTCTTGTAGAGATAGATGTGCCTTTGAAAAAGGGCCGCAATCCTGTGATGTTTCAAACCTTTTCCTCCCTGGCCACCTTCAAAAAAACCTCCTCCAGGTTCTTCCTTTGGAAACTTTGTATCACATCCTCAGGCTTCCCCTCAGCGATAATCTTCCCCTTGTGAAGGAAGATTATCCTGTCAGACATCTCCTCCATCTCCTTCATGTTATGAGAGGTATAAAGGATAGAAATATTGCGGTCTTTTTTTATTTTCTTTAACAGACTTCTTGTTTTATCCGCTATATCAGGGTCCAGGCTGGCAGTAGGTTCATCCAAGAAGAGAATTTTGGGATCGTTTATAAGAGCCTTGGCCAGGTTTAGCCGCGCCTGGTGTCCTGAAGAGATGTGTCTTATTAGTTTGTCCTTTATACTTTCTATTTCAAAGGTCTTGAGGAGTTCGGATATCCTTCTCCCTTTGTCCTTTACTCTGTAGAGTCTGGCAAATACTTTTAAGCTCTCGTTCACGCTTAAGGAATTGGGCATGGAGACATAAGAGGAAGAGAAGTTTACATCCTGAATAACCTTCTCTCTGTACTTTTTCAGGCTAAGACCTAAAATCTTTATATCCCCTGATGTGGGTGTAGTCAGGTTCAGAAGCATGTGGATAATTGTCGTCTTGCCCGCACCATTTGGTCCCAGGAGTCCGAGGATTTCCCCTGGATAAATGCTGAAAGAGATATTATCTACTGCCGTCAAAGATTTAAAGACTTTTGTCAATCCGCTAACTTCTACAACTGGCTTAAACATTCTTTACCCTGAATAATCCAGGATACAAGATAATTGAAATAACAACACCAAGCAAGACCTGACCCCAAGTTTTTTGTAAGTTTTTTTACATTTGTCCACTTTTTAGGGCAAAAAAGACCTGGAACCAGGGGAAAATAAGTTGGCACAATATTTGCTATATTATCAGCCTACAACAAAAAAACGGAGGAAGAAATGAAAAAAGCACTTATTATCAGTGTTCTGGGGGCATCAATCATCCTGGCTAGCTCCACTGGAATCCTCGCCAAAACGAAAAAGAGTTCCACTGCAAAAAATTATTTAACCTTCTCTTTCTTTCTTAGACCTGCAAGCTTGGGCTACAAACATCATATCTCCGGCAATCTTTACGCAACGGCAAATGTGGATTACAGGAATTCAACCAAAGATCTCGAATTCCAGGTGGGAGCTGTGTATTTTATTCCCAAAAAGATACTGATCTTCAGGCTCTATGGCGGCGGCGGATATCAGTTCTCAAGGAATACAGGATATCAATATCCCTACGTATCCATAGGAACCAATTTCCTGTTTCTTTACTCAGAGATCATCCATCCTTTGAGAGGCGGCATGGACCCTCAAGGCAGGTTCGGATTTTGCTTTAAGTTCTAATTGCAGAAGTTGCTATTAACAAAGGAGACACTCAGATCAATTATATGCGCAGTAAATCCAGGAGACGGAATTTGCTTCCAAATAGGCCAAAGAAAAATTTATAAGACTGTTAACATAATAGGATCATCTCCCATTTAGTTGTAAATATTAATACCTGTTTTACAAAATGTCATTCCTG
>CAZSPM010000054.1:0-8617 GCA_964608785.1 uncultured Eubacteriales bacterium | reverse complement strand
GTCTGCTCGATGGGAGGCCCCGCTTGGGTTCCCCAGGCGGCCTGAACCTTTCTCGGATCGCACCCCAGATTGGCCGGGCAACGGGGAGGCAGAAAATTGCCGTGGTCGCCGGCCCACATCTGGTACGCCACGCCCACGGTTTTCAGGTTTCTGCCGCACGTCGCGCTGCGGACCTGTTCGCGCGCCCGGCCCAACGCGGGCAGAAGAACCGCGACCAGCAACGCGATGATGGACACCACCACCAGCAGTTCGATGAGCGTAAAGGCCGGCTTTGCGGTTTGGCGTCCGTTCATCGGCGCCCTCCGTCTGAGAGACGTATTCGTCGGCTCCCCGTCAACGAAAGCTTCACACGAACTCCCCGCCAATCACGCGAATCCGTCGGCAACGGAGGAGAAAGGTTAAAGTCTATTATACCACAGCAAGCCCAGAATCATAACCAGGCTGCCCGCCGTCTTGTTCTCGTACGGAATCCGGCGATAGGGGTCGATGGAACCTCGTGGCCGCAAACTTTCAGAAACGACCGCTCGGTTAGAGGAGTTTTTTGATTCGGTTCTCGTTGCCCTGGCCAAGGCGTTGGATGTTTTCCCGGTGGCGGTACACGATCAACAGGGCCATCATCACCGAGAAAAACGTCAGGGGAAATTGCTCCCGGAACGGCCCCCAGCCTTGGCCGAGAGCCAGCAGTACGTAGATCACGGGCATCGACACCGCCCCGACCATCGAGCCCACGGAAACGTACCGCGTCAGCACCACACACACGACCCACACGACAAAGGCACCGACTCCGGCCAGGGTGAAATAAGGATAGCACCCCAGCACCATCCCTAGCGAGGTGGCCACGCCCTTGCCGCCCCTGAATCCCAGGAAAACCGGGTAATTGTGTCCCGCGACGGCCGACACGCCCACCACAAGCGCAGCGCGCCTCCCCACTGCCGCCGCGACAATGCGCACGTGCGCGTTGCCGAGCGGAAACGAACAACCCATCGAGACCGCTGCGAGCGCGACCACTGCCATGATGGCCGGGAGATTCAGCAGCGCTTCGACCCAACCGGTCATCTCGGGAGAGATCGGGGGCAGGGTCGTGGTGGGGTCGACCAGCTGGAACATGGTGGCGCCGAGCAGAGCCATCGGGACCAGCGCGGCGACGCTGGGGGAGGTCCGGGAGGCAAGCGCGCAGGCTCGACCGGCGTGCTTGAACCCCGCACCCCCGGTCGAAGACGCCGCTGGCGCGCTTGTCAGATGATTCTGGGTGTATAGTCATGCATGTAATCTATTGCTTCGCGGCTCAATCACGATGTGGAGAAATGGGGGTTGGCTGGAATACTGCATGATCTCGATTACGAAATCACAGAAAAAAGCCCAGAACTTCATACTACTGAGACAGTTAAGGTCTTAGAGGAACATGGTGTCGCACCAGATATCATTCACGCAGTAAAAGCCCATGCGGCACAGGTGCCTTGTGAGAATGAAATGGACTGGGCCATTTTTTCGATCGATCCTCTTACAGGCTTGATTATCGCTGCCACTTTGATGCATCCCAGCAGAAAGCTCGGCGAGATCGACCTCGGGTTCGTTAAGAGAAGATATAAGGAAAAAAGCTTTGCGCGAGGAGCAAGACGCGAGGATATTGAACAATGTCAGAATATCCCTTTAGAGCTGGATGAATTTATATCCATCTGCTTGGAGGCCATGCAGGGCATTGATATAGATCTTGGCCTCAGCTGATTAATCCAGGTTAAATTTCCTTGAACTGAGAAGAAGAAAATAATATATTGAAAATTTATTATTGATTCAGAAAGGAGGAATTAAAATGAATGGCATAGTAAAAGTTCCTACTCCTTCTAATGAGCCGATTTTTAGTTATGCGTCAGGGACTCCGGAGCGTGAAGCCTTAAAAGCACAGCTGAAGAAAATGCTGAGTGAAGAGATTGAGATTCCCTTGATTATCGGAGGAGAAGAAGTCCAAACAGGAAATTTCGCAGATTGCCGTTGTCCCCATGACCACAACCATCTCTTAGCACGCTATCATAAAGCTGGCCCTCCGGAGCTTGCCAAGGCAGTAGAAAAAGCTGGGAGAGCTTGGAAAGATTGGTCTGAGATGGACTGGGTATCTCGTGCTTCCATTTTCCTTCGTGCCGCTGAATTGCTGGCAACAGAATACCGCTCCATTCTCAACGCTTCAACCATGCTCGGACAGTCTAAGACCGCCCATCAAGCAGAGATAGATTCAGCTTGCGAGTTGATCGATTTCTACCGCTTCAATCCCTTCTACATGAGGATGATTTACACACAGCAGCCGGATTCTTCTGCTTCCACCTGGAATTATTTGGAATACCGAGCATTGGAAGGATTTGTCTTTGCTGTGACTCCTTTTAATTTCACCTCTATTGCCGGGAATTTGCCAACCTCGCCCGCGATGATGGGGAATACTGTTCTCTGGAAACCGGCTTCTTCGGCTGTTTACTCAGCTTATTTCCTAGCTCGGTTGTGGAAAGAGGCCGGAGTGCCTGATGGAGTGATTAACTTTATCCCAGGCCCAGGGCGTTATGTGGGCGATCCAGTATTGGAGAAGCCAGAATTAGCTGGTGTTCATTTCACTGGGAGCACCCCTGTTTTTCAAGGGATGTGGAAGACTATCGGAGCCAATATCATGAATTATCGGAGCTACCCAAGGATTGTTGGAGAGACGGGCGGAAAGGATTTTGTCTTTGTCCATGCTTCGGCCGATCCTGAAGCTGTTGCGACAGCCCTGATACGGGGCGCTTTCGAGTACCAGGGACAGAAGTGCTCAGCAGCTAGCCGTGCTTACATCCCTTCGAATCTCTGGCCTGCCATCAAGGAAAGGATAATAGAAGAGATAAAGACTATTAAGATGGGAGACATAACAGATTTTTCCAATTTCATAGGCGCGGTGATTGATAAGCTCGCCTTTGACAGTATCGTGGAATTCATTGAATACGCAAAGAAATCGAGCGAAGCGGATATCATCCAAGGAGGTAATTACGATGATTCAAAAGGTTACTTCATAGAGCCGACTCTTGTTGTCGTCACAGATCCCAGACATAAGTTGATGCAGGAAGAGATATTCGGGCCTGTTCTGACCATTTTCATTTACCCTGAGAATGAATACAGAGAAACATTGGAGCTTTGTGATACGACATCACACTATGGTTTAACCGGTTCCATTTTTGCCAACGACCGAAAAGCAATCATTGAAGCTTACACCGCCCTCCGCCATGCAGCAGGCAACTTCTACATCAATGACAAGCCAACCGGAGCTGTTGTCAGCCAGCAACCCTTTGGCGGAGCGAGAGGCTCAGGAACAAATGATAAAGCGGGCTCTTATTTAAACCTTCTTCGCTGGGTTAGTGCTCGTACGGTGAAAGAAAACCTGAATCCGCCTAAAGATTACCGCTATCCTTTCATGAGCAAAGAATAAGAATAGGGAGAAGGATATGGATAAATCAGACAAAGAAAGAAGGGAAAATGAAAGAATTATTAGAAAAATTACAAATTAAAGAGGTGAATACAGGATCCTGTTCTGGGCCAGATGCCTGGTATAAGGATCCTCAAGGAAAAGAACTCGTCTCATACAACCCGACCTCTGGAGAACCCATTGCCAGGATCATTCAAGCCACTGAAAAGAGTTATGAACAAGTCGTAGGCGATGCAGTAGAGGCCTTCGAAGCCTGGCGCATGATGCCAGCGCCAAAAAGAGGCTTGGTTATAAGAGATTTAGGACATGCCTTGAGAGAGTTGAAAGAACCCTTGGGGGAGCTGGTTACTCTGGAGATGGGAAAGATTAAGGTAGAAGGAATAGGTGAAGTTCAAGAAATGATCGATATCTGTGATTTTGCTATTGGACTTTCCCGTCAGCTTTACGGATTGACCATGCATTCTGAGCGTTCGGGACATAGAATGTATGAGCAGTGGCATCCTCTGGGAGCCATCGGTGTCATCACAGCCTTCAACTTTCCGGTGGCGGTTTGGGCATGGAATACAGCCATCGCTGCTGCCTGTGGAGACACAGTCATCTGGAAGCCATCTTCTGAGACCCCGTTGACGGCCATTGCTGTTCAACATATTTGTAACCGGGTGATGGCAGACCATGAATTAAAAGGAATTTTTAACATCGCCATTGGCTACGGGTCTGTTGTCGGAGAGAGGATGATTAACGACAACCGTCTTCCTCTTATTTCCTTCACGGGCTCAACTCAAATGGGCCGCAGGGTGTCTGAAGCAATTGCACGCCGTTTTGGACGGGCTATCCTGGAGCTTGGAGGCAACAACGCCATAATAGTCACCAAAGACGCAGACCTGGAAATGGCTGTTAGGGCTATTCTTTTCGGAGCTGTGGGAACTGCAGGTCAGCGGTGTACGACCACACGGCGGATTATAATGCACTCCTCTATTGCTTCAGAACTGACAGAGAGGCTTATTCAGGCTTATAGCCAGGTGCGCATAGGGGATCCCTCAGAAGAAGGAATCCTGATGGGTCCCATAGTTACCAAGGCAGCAGTCGAAGATATGATGGCTGCCCTGGAAAAGGTCAAAGAACAGGGCGGAGAGGTTATTTATGGCGGAAATCGGCTTCCTGAATTAGGAGAGCAGTTTGTTGAGCCAACCATTGTCAAAATGCCGGCTCAAACAGAGATTGTCCACAATGAGACATTTGCACCTATCCTTTATCTATTGGAATACGAGGATATCGATGAAGCTATAATGCTTCATAATGAAGTCCCCCAGGGTCTATCCAGCGCTATTTTTACAACCAATTTGATAAAAGCGGAAAAATTTCTCTCACACGAAGGCTCTGATTGCGGTATCGCCAATGTCAATATAGGGACTTCCGGGGCAGAAATAGGCGGAGCTTTCGGTGGTGAAAAAGAGACCGGTGGCGGAAGAGAGTCTGGCTCTGACGCCTGGAAGACGTATATGCGTCGGCAGACTAATACCATAAACTGGTCTCAAGAACTTCCCTTGGCTCAAGGAATAAAATTTGGAGATTAATGGACAATAATGTTTTCCTAGAGTAAAAATCAGAATTTTTATTGGAGAATAGTAAGATGGCAAAGAAACTACATCGTTCTCAGAGCCAGAAAATGATTGGGGGCGTTTGTGGAGGCTTAGGAGAGTATTTTGATATCGATGTGAACCTTGTGCGCCTTCTTTTTGTGGCTCTTTGGTTGATGACGGCTTTACTGCCTTTGGCGATCTTCTACATTATTGCCTGGATTATTGTACCTGTTGAAGCAGAGTCTAACTAGAATCCTCATTTATATCATCTATCCATGCAGGGGCTTAAATTCATCAAACTCCTGCATTTCAATTGACTTATCTTATTTTATACGTTATTTTTTAAGCTGAAATTTTTTTGGATTTAGAGATGATTGAAAAGGATGACATAATTTTTAAGCACATTGCTATAGAAGGAATTCTGAAGTCGGGAAAGACGAGATTAGCCAACAGTTTAGCTCAAAAAATTGGAGGAAGGGTTGTTTTTGATAGAGTCGAGAATCCTTACCTCAAAGATTTTTATGATGAAAAGGAAGGGGCAGCCTTTCTAGCCCAGCTCGTTTTTTTAGTAAATAGATATTACCAGCAATCCAGGCTTATGCAGAGGGATTTATTCGAGGAGAGAGTCATCTGTGATTATTTAATAGAAAAAGATAAGATATATGCCTATCAAACTCTCACTGATGATGAGCTTATTGTTTATGAAAAAATATACAGTATTTTATCAGATAGAGTGGCCAGGCCTGATCTAGTCATCTATCTTCAGGTTTCATTGCCGGCTCTTTTGAAAAGAATTGCCAAAGAGGGAAGTGCTTTTGAAAAGAATATTTCCGAAAAATATCTAGAGGATGTTCTTGAAGCCTTTGACTATTTTTTCTTTAATTATCAGGTGGCGCCGCTGTTAGTTGTCAAGGCAGATGATTTGGATTTCAGTCGGGAAGAAGATATAATGGATGTTGTGGATAAGATAAAGCAGATGAAAAAGAGTCCCCTTTATTATGTACCCCTCAGTAAAGACGATAAGATGTCTGATAGAGATAAATAGAAAAAAATCAGGTTTGAGATTTAATCATATCTATCAGTAATTTGTGACTTTACCTCAATCTCGACGCCAGAGGGCGAGATGGGGAGAAAGGAATCATCATGTCTGAAGAAAAAATCCAGAAAGTAACAATTCCTTTACTTCAAAAGAAAAAAAAGCAAAAAGGAATAATCGTGGCTATAACGGCCTATGATTTCCCAGTTGCCAAAATTGTGGATGAATGCGGAGTTGATTTAATCCTGGTCGGAGATTCACTGGGCATGGTTGTTTTAGGCTATGAAAACACCATTCCAGTCACCATGGAAGAGATGATTCATCATACAAAACCTGTGGCCAGGGCTTCAAAAAATGCATTGGTTGTGGGAGACATGCCTTATTTTTCCTTTCACTTATCCATCGAGGAATCTGTTTTTAATGCCTCCCGTTTTCTTAAGGAAGCCGGAGCAAAAGCGGTTAAGATTGAAGGAGCATCAAAAAAAAGATTGAAGTTAGTAGAATCTTTGGTCGAAGCGGAAATTCCGGTCATGGGACATGTCGGGCTTACGCCACAGTCTATCCACCATTTCGGCCAGTTTAAGGTAAAGGGTAAAGAACTGGATGAAGCAAAAAAAATCGTCACAGATGCCATGAATCTGGAGAAGGCGGGAGTTTTTTCTGTGGTTTTAGAGTGTATTCCCATGGAAGTATCCCAGATCATCACTGAAAAACTTAATGTCCCTACAATCGGGATAGGAGCAGGTCCTTACTGTGATGGGCAGATTCTTGTTTTTCATGATCTGGTGGGATATTCAAATGGGTATCTTCCTAAGTTCGTAAAAAAATATGTTGACTTCCATGAGTTAATAAGTCGAGCTGTGAAAAACTATATCGATGATGTCAAGGAGGGGAAGTTTCCAGATGACAAATATTCCTATCATCTTAAAACAGAAGAAACTGCTGAATTGATTAAGAATGAGACAGAAGCGATTGGCAAGAAAAAGAAGTGATGGATAAGGGCTAATTTCATGACACCAGTAGAGATAGCAGGCTAAAAATAATAATGACGATGAAGACCATCATAAAAATAGATGCGATGAAAAGTGCTGTCAAAGCTTTGAAATCAAAAGGAGAGATTATTGGATTTGTTCCGACTATGGGATATCTTCATGAGGGACATCTGAGCCTTGTGCGAGAATCCATCAAGAAGGCTGATTGTACTGTGATCAGTATATTTGTAAACCCGACTCAATTTGGGCCAACCGAGGATTTTAAAGACTATCCCAGAGACATGAAACGAGATTCAGAAATTCTGGAAAAGGAAGGAGTAACCTACCTGTTTGTTCCCGAAGCAGAAGAAATGTTTCCCGAGGGATATAAGACATATGTTGAGGTTCATGGCCTTCAGGAGAGGCTATGCGGTCGCTCCCGTCCCGGACACTTCAGAGGTGTCTGTACTGTGGTCTTAAAACTTTTTAATATCGTCAATCCCGATATCTCTTTCTTTGGACAGAAGGATGCTCAACAGGCCGCTATCTTGAAAAAAATGATTCAGGACCTTAATTTAGGAGTAAAGATTGAAGTCCTGCCAGTAATAAGAGAAGCAGATGGTCTTGCCCTGAGTTCTCGAAACGCTTATTTAAAACCTGAGGAAAGGAAATCCGCCCTTGTTTTATCAAAAAGTTTGAGAGATGCTCATGGAATGATAGAAAATGGCGAAAGGGATTCAGGAATTATTATAAGCAGGATGAGAGAAATCATAAGTCAGGAACCCTTGGCGAAAATAGATTATTTAGATGTTGTGGACATGGATAATTTGAATGCACTAACTAGGATAGAGAAAAAAGCTCTGATTGCCCTTGCCGTTTTTATAGGGAAAGTCAGGCTAATTGATAATATAATTGTTCATGTGAAGGAGTAATACGAGATGAAGAGGATAATGCTCAGAGCGAAAATTCAGAAGCTGACTGTTACAGAAACCAACATTGATTATGAAGGCAGTCTCACTCTGGATGAAAGTTTGATGAAAGCGGCCGATATAATGCCCTTTGAACAGATTCAGGTATATAATATCTCCAATGGGGAAAGGTTTACCACTTATTTGATTAAAGGCGAGAAAGACTCTGGAGTTGTAGGGGTCAATGGAGCAGCCGTTCACAAGGCCAAGAAAGGAGATAGATTAATCATTGCGTCATATGTGGTTTTGGATAAGGGGGAAACAGACTTTTTTATGCCCAAAGTATTAATTGTAGATGAAAAAAACAAGAAAAAAGAGGTAAAATAAAGTTATCTAGTATGGAAAATAAATCCAGATCAAAATCTCAAAAGAAGGAACAAAAGAAAGCTGACGAGAAGTTTGCCATGGATTTTGATAAACTGATTGATTCTCTCAGAAAAGAAAACGATATGCTTCGAAATATAGCCTCTTCCTTGGAAAGCCTTGAAAAAGATTTTTCTAAGTCAAAAAAGAAATCGTAAATCTGGAACGAATCATATCTGATACTAATAAGTCAATTATAAAGCGATTTGCATATGAATTAAGTTCTCAGTTGACCTCTATTTCAAAGCCCACTCTTTGAGCTT
>CAZSPM010000053.1:0-8650 GCA_964608785.1 uncultured Eubacteriales bacterium | reverse complement strand
CAAAAAGTGGGGATAAAATGAATCCAATGGGGTCAGACCTTGAAAACTTTAGTTATTCTTTAGGTTCCAGCGGGGTTGAAAAAAATGTCATTCCCGCATAAGCGGGAATCCAAGACTATCCACTTTCTGGATTCCTGCTTTCACAGGAATGACGAACATGATTCTGGATTCCTGTGGAGCCTGTGCCTGCGGAAGTAGGTACAGGAATGACAGAAAGTTATTCAAGCCTGATCCCGTTGATTATTGACATGGCATTGTTCTATCTCTATAGTATTGGTTTAATATGAGGATAAAAGATGAAAGAGGTCATTAATAACCGCGAGATTTCTCCTATTATTAAGGCTATCAAAGCGGCCTATCAGAAAAAACAGGAAGACGAAGCTTTAGAGCCCATTGTGGCTGTTGACCGTTCAGGTCTGCCCCTAGGAAGGTTCGATAAAGGAGACTATGTAATTTTTTATGACATTCGAGGAGAGAGAGAAATTCAGTTAACCGAGGGTTTAATTTCAAAGGATTTTATTCACTTTCCAGTGAAACGGGGCATGCGTCTAAATTTTGTGACTATGATCGAGTATGATTCTCGCCTTAAGGTGAAAGTGGCTTTTCCTCCGGATGAGAAAATAAAGAACACTTTAGGTGAGGTTGTCTCAAGAGCAGGATTCCGCCTCCTGAAAATAGCAGAATCTGAGAAAGCTGTGCACGTTGGCTTCTTCATGAATGGCAAAAAGAAGGAACTTTTTCCAAAAGAAGAGAGAATAGTCGTCCCCTCGCCAGGGGGTCTATCTTCCTATGCCCTCGAGCCAGAGATGAGTGCCAGCAAAGTTGCACGGGAAATTTCTTCAAGCCTTAAAAATCCTTCTTATCAGATTATTGTGGCCAATCTAGCCAATGTGGATGTAGTTGGACATGAAGAGAATAAACAATCAGTCCTGAGAGCCGTGGAAGCGGTTGACAATGAATTGGGAAAGATAATTGAAGATTGTCGCACTCATGGTGTCACACTCATTGTGACTTCTGATCATGGAACAGTGGAAGAATGGCTCTATCCGGATGGGACGATCAATACTGGCCATACAAAAAATCCCGTTCCTTTTATCCTGGCTGATTTTTACCTTGAAGATTCAGAGTGGTTGAGTTTGAGAGAAGACGGGGAGCTTGCTGATGTTGCCCCCACTGCGCTTGAGTTGCTAGGGCTGGAGAAACCTTTTGAGATGACTGGAGAGAGTTTAATCCTGGATTTTTCTGATGAAAGGAACGTAAAGAGAAGAGTTCTTCTTCTTATACTGGATGGGTGGGGATTGAGAGAAGAAAGAGAAGGCAACTTGATTCTTGAAGCTCGAACGCCAAACTTCGATAAGCTATGGAAAAATTACCCTCGTTCACGGCTTAACGCCTCAGGGAAAGTTGTGGGAATGCCTGGAAACACTGTAGGTAATTCTGAAGCTGGGCATCTTCACCTGGGAGCTGGCAGGCGGATTTTTCTTGACAGAGTGAAAATTGACAGAGCTATCGAGGAGGGCAGTTTTTTCCACAATGAGGCATTCGTGTGGGCTATGAAGGGAGCAAGAGAAAAAAATAAGCCTCTTCATTTTTTAGGGATTGTTTCCCGTTATAGCTCCCATGGAACGATCAAGCATCTTTTTGCTTTGCTTCAGTTGGCTAAAGAAATGGATTTGGAACGAGTCTTCGTGCATGCTTTGATTGGCCGCAGAGGAGAGAAACCTGAGAGCGGTGCGATTTATGTTAACAAAGTAGAGAATATGTGTCATTCCCTGTCTCTCGGTCAGGTCGTCACCGTCATGGGAAGGTTCTGGGCCTTGGACAGGGAAAACAACTGGGATCGAATCCAGAAAGCATACAATGCTTTAGTATTTGGAGAAGGAAATCAAGTTGTTATCGAGTAAAAAGAGATGATGAGATCGATTCGGGGGAACTTTTTATGAAAAACATCGTATCAAAATAAGAGAGCTTAATATAAAATATATACACAAAAAATGAGTATAGAGATAAGAGATATCCATTTCAGCTACGGAAAAGTAAAAGCCCTTAATGGGGTAGACTTGAAATTGCCCCAGGGGGCCATTGGTCTTTTAGGGCCGAACGGAGCCGGTAAGAGTACGCTCATTCGTATCCTGCTCGGATTTCTCTCTCCGGACAGAGGAGGAGGAAAAGTCTTAGATTATGATATCAAAGATCAGCAGTCTGAGATACGCCGCTATGTCGGCTATATGCCCGAGGATGATTGTTTTATCCCAGGAATGGATGCGGTTTCTTTCACTTCTTATCTGGGTGAATTATCAGGGATGCCTCGTCAGGAAGCCATGAAACGGGCTCACGAAGTCCTTTTTTACGTGGGATTGGAAGAGAGTCGATACAGGATGCTCGAGACCTACTCGGGGGGTATGAAACAACGGCTCAAACTCGCTCAATCGATCGTTCATGATCCGAGACTCATTTTTCTTGACGAGCCCACAAGCGGATTAGACCCTCAAGGAAGGAACGAGATACTGGAACTCATAATGGATATTTCTTCTAAGAAGCATATTCAAGTATTGATTTCCTCTCATATTCTTCCCGATATTGAGATGACCTGTTCTTATGTCGTGATCCTAAATGAAGGGAAACCCGCTGCTCAGGGGAATATCAGCGATCTCAAGGAGATAAAATACAATCTTTTTGAAATGAAGATAAAGAGTGATGGGGAGAAGTTTCTTCAAAGGCTGAAGAAAATAGAGTGTAGAGTAGAGGAAACTGAAGATCAGATTCTTAAGGTCTACATGCCCCCTGAACTAGATCCTCAAGAGATTTTCAGGATTGCTTCAGAAGAGAACACTCAGATCAGGTATTTTGTGAAGAGCCAAACCTCTCTTGAAGATCTTTTTGCAAAGGTTGTAGGAGTGGATTAATGACAATCAAAGAGAGAGGATATGCGCACTGGGACGGAGAATTCAAGGATGGCAGGCTTCCATGGTGGCCGATCGCCAGAAACGGGATTAAATTAACCTTTAAAAAGAAATTTTTTAAATTTTTCTTTTTCTCTACTCTTTTTCCTGCTCTTGTCTATCTTGTGGGAATCTATATTTCAGAAAGATTGGAGGATTTCCAGTTCATGGTTAGAGAATCGGCTCCTTTCATAAATATTAATCCTGGCTATTTTAAGTCCTATTTAACCAATGATTTCCTGCTTTTTATGATCGTCATGATCATGGTCTTTGCTGGCGGCGGCCTTATTTCAGACGACCTTAAATACAATTCTCTACAGCTTTATTTCTCCCGGCCTCTAAAGAAAAAAGATTATTTTTTGGGTAAAGTGTCTATCCTTGTTTTTTTTCTATTCATCGTGACCCTCATCCCCGGTCTTATTCTCTTCATCTTTAAGCTGATCTTTTCAGGTAGTTTCAAATTTTTTACTACTTATCCTTGGCTTCCTATTTCTGTGATCGGCTATTCACTTCTTGTGACAGCATTTTTTTCTTTTTATGCTCTTCTCATTTCATCCATGAGTAAAAACAGAAGATATGTGGCTATCCTTATATTTAGCCTTTATGTTTTTTCTGACATTCTGTTTGGGATATTCTACGGTATATACAAAAGCCATTACTTCTCGCTTTTATCTCTAAAAGTGAACCTCCAGCAGGTTGGAGCCTTTGTTTTTAATCAAAAAATGCAATATTCTGTTTCTTGGATATATTCCTTCTTGGTTCTTGTGGGTGTTTGTGTTTTGGCTGGTTTTATTTTGAAAAAAAGAATCAGAGGTGTCGAAGTCGTAAAATGAATCAAGTTATTGAAACCAAGAACCTCTCCAAATGGTATGGAAATGTCTTGGGATTGAGCGATGTTTCTCTTCAGATTGAGCCTGGAATTACCGGAATTCTCGGGCCCAATGGAGCGGGAAAGTCAACGTTTCTCAAACTCATCACCGGACAAATAAAGCCCAATATTGGCGCGGTCACCATCAATGGGAAAAAGGTAAGAAACAATTATTCTCTCTTCTCCATGATCGGATTTTGCCCAGAACAGGATTCCTTTTATGATGAGATGACGGGCTGGCAGTTTGTAGCCAGTCTTTTGAAACTCTTTCATTTTTCTGTTTCAGAGGTTGAAGCCAGAGCAGAAAAGGCTCTGGATATTGTTGAATTGATTAAGGATAAAGATCGGTCTATAAGGTCTTACAGCCGCGGCATGCGCCAACGACTAAAGGTTGCCCAAGCGATCGCCCATGAGCCTGATATCATCATCCTCGATGAACCTCTCAATGGACTGGACCCCCTCGGGAGGCGGAAGATTATTCGTCTCATAAAGGAATACAGCGGGGAAGGAAAAACAGTCATCGTCTCTAGCCACGTTCTCCCTGAGATTGAATCAATGACCCGAAAAATTATACTTATCCATCAGGGAAAGATTTTTGCACAGGGAGATATTCACTACATCAGAGACCTGATAGAGACCCACCCACATATAATCTCCATTAAGTGCAGTGATCCACGCGAGCTCGCTTCAAGATTCATCCAGGAAGATTATGTCATTAATGTTCATTTCGGTTCTGATCAAGATTCTCTTCTTGTAGAGACAAACAACAGAGATAAATTTTTTGGTATCCTTCCCTCTCTCTTTGTTAAATATAACATTGAAGTCCAGGAGATTACATCTCCAGATGATAACCTTCAGGCTGTGTTTGATTATTTGGTAGGGAAGTAGAGGTAGAATGGCTGAAAAAAAGGTGAGGACATTGCGGTATTTCTACAGTTCCATAGGGCATGTTTTTTCTGTTTTCTTCTCAATGGGGAGGAAATCTCGAAAGACAAAGTTTTTTTTCTTTATAAGTTTTCTACCTGCCATCATTGCTTTGGTGATTAAATTTATTCAGATATTTTCTGAGCGGACAGCTATTTACGGCATTTACATCTTTTCCAATATAGTTATGGTCTTGTATCTTCAATTTCTTATCCTTGTCCTAGCTCTCTTTTTTGGAACCTCCGTATGTTCAGATGAAGTAGAAGGGAAAACCCTGACCTATCTCACCACTCGGCCGATTTCAAAATCATCAATTATTCTGGGAAAGTATTTGGCTTATACATTATTGATTATATTGATGGTTGTGATAGGCTTGTTTTTTTCGTTTTTGATCTTAAATTTAAACCACATTCTCGATTTTCGACTTTATAAGGTTCTTTTCAGATATATGAGCGTTTTAGTCTTAGGACTTATTTGCTACACTTCATTCTTCACTTTTCTCGGTACTTTCTTGAAAAAATCTGTTCTTTTTGGTCTTGTCTTCGGTTTTGGTTGGGAGAGCGTTATCCAGTACTTTCCTGGTTCAACACAGCGCTTTGCCATTGCTCATTATCTCAAATCCCTTCTTCCTCCCCCTTCAGGCCACAGGTTTTCCTTTCTTCTATTTCGTTTGGAACCCAGTTCGGTAGGAACTTCGATATTTATGCTGTTTCTGATTACGGCTGTTTTTCTGGCATTAGCCTGCCTGCTTTTTTTCTTAAAGGAATATATTTTTGAAGCTCAATAATCCTTTTCTTCTTCCTTTGTTTTTTCTTTGAGCTTATTGATGAGTTCTTCCGGAATATTGGCATTGATCTTTACGTGATCCACCCCTGATGTTATCTCGATTCTACTCAATAATTCACCCACATTCGGATCTTGGGCTGCCATCATGCCTCCCATTCCTTTCAGCCCATTTAAGAAATCGGCAACTTGTGCGTTCTTGGTTTTGTCACTGCTCATCACGCCTATTTCTGCTATGATGTTTCTGTCTTCATAGTCAAAAGACATATGAGCGGCACTTACAGCTTCAAGGCTGCTGAGAAGAGGATTTTCTGTTGCCATTTTGCTCATCTCTTCAGGAGGGAATGTCATAACTCCCCAGAATATGGCATCTTTCTTGACTTTGTTAAAAAGAGGGGAAAGTTCTTCATTTTTGAAAACATTCTCGCCTTTCTTCTGGTAGATATCTATGACTGACTTCACATTTCCCACATCGCCCAAGACGATGTTTGATTCATCCAGGAAAGTAAAGCCTCCGCCTTTTTCATTTTGTTTCCAGGCATAAATTGTGACGCCGTTATATTCTTCTTCGACCAGTTCGCCCTCTTCTTCTGCTGCTTTTTCTTTAATCAGAGTAAGCAGGGTCTCTTTGTTGTATTTCAAGTTTACTATTCCTGTGCCATTTGCCTTGGCCTGTGCTTTAGCCGTACCTCCTTTTATACCCACAGCGACAAAGTAAATGTCTTTTTGAGGATCAATCCCGCTTTTCTCAATAAATTGCTGGTTTTTTTTGTAATTTTCATCTTCTTTGATAGTCTTGTCGACAGCTTCTATTGCTGACGCTCTATGAAAATCAACAAAAAAGACACCGGTTACATCCTGAGGAATTAGGCTAAGCATGTCCTCTGCTTTTGCAGAGCCCGCTTTAGGTGCTGAAGCTTTTTTGCCGCATGAAACAAATGCGAATAAGATAAGAATAATCGCTATTCCAGTCGCTGTAAATCTTTTCATCGAATCCTCCTTTTTTAATTTCTGATATTTTCTCTGAACACTATACCAGAAAATACTTTTTTTAATCAAATTTCTATCAGCTTTTTTGTTTAGGTTTCACGAATTTCTGCAGTAGAATCACCGCGAAGATTATACCAGCCAACACAAGAATGATTAGGATTGTTGTCGCACTTTTTTCATCTTCTTGTATTCGAGGAATGATGGGAAGGCTTATGTAGGAAGCAAAGTTTTCATTGCGGTAGATACTTACTGTTGGCGGCGGTGAAAGTTCTGGAGTAAGAGCGGTGTCTTTATCTGCGCACGTGATAGTCACCCGAATGCAGTGTCCTTGGTCAAAGATATTTGAAGTGGGGAGGAGATCAAAAACGAGTTCTACGGGCTCCTTTGGCATCGGGAGTGCATCCTCGGCGTAGCTTCGGTGGAACGGTAATCCTATATTGTTATAGGGCGGGGGAGCGGTTATACGGTGAGAGGCTCTGAGCGTTCCTTCGGTTATATAGTGAGAGTAGCCATTCTTATCAACCTCTTCTAAGTAGGCAAAGAAATCGGCATCATCAGCAGTGGAGGTCGCCCACAGGTGGATTATCGGATGACCGGTAACTTCAAGATCAGATGTCAGCGGGGACGTTGTATAGGTTAAACCTTTCTCGTCATTCGATGTCATATCAGGATATGCGAACTCCCCTCCATATCCATTTGTCCAGCGTGTCGCTTTGCCTGATGTTGTGGAATAGTCCACAGTAAGGTCATCTTTTCCGGCGGGATCCGGCTGAGGCTGTAGATTCAGCATGCCATCATTTTGAGAATTTACGCTTTCTGATTTTCCTTCATAGAAATAATAGGGTGTTGGCTTTTCTTCAGGGAGAGGCCATTCCCCTGAGGTGCGCCACTCCGTGCCTTCTGGAGCACCCATCGTATAATAATAGACTGGTTCTTCGTCCATGACGCCGTTATCTATCCCTTTGAGCCAATAATCATACCATCTGAGATGCTCGGCTGCGAGAAAGGCGTCATCGCCTGCACTATGATGCCATGGTCCTATGACAATTTTTTGGGGATTGTTTAGATTGTTGAACCATAGGACAGCATCCCGGGGATAGAGATCATACCATCCGACTAAATGGTAGATGGCAACTCCCGATTTCCTAACTCCCTCTATATAGCTAGAAGGACTCAACAACTGAAATGTCATATTGTGTTTTTCGTCCGGACTGTTACGATATGGCTTCTGTGATACCAACTCATAAGCATAAGTATTAGCTTGGTGTTCTCTAATGGCCTCTTCCAGCATTTTCCCGTCGTGATCCTCATCGGCTCGGGCCACGTCCTTCTCATTGTCCATGCCTTTAACCATTCCGCTCCACGTGGCGATGAAATCATAGTGAAATACACCTCCTGGATAAGTGAAGGAGTAGGCATCGAAAAGAGCCATCTCAGGAAAAATAGCTCTGAGATGCGGAGGAGCTGTGCTTGCAGCCATGTACTGGGCTATCCCCAGATATGACCTTCCGTACATGCCGACTTTACCATTACACCATGGCTGGGAGGCAAGCCATTCGGTTATGTCATAGGCATCTTGTGATTCCTCTTGAGTAAATGGCCCCTGCCGGCTTCCATAAGAAGCTCCTCCACCCCTGACATCCACCGCTGCTATGACATAGCCGTGCTTGAGGACTCGCTGGCGCCAGCGGCTTTCCATGGCAGTTCGCACTTGACCATCTTCTAGAACATGAGCTCTATGATAACGGTGATGCGTCCAAATCACTGGGAGAGGCTCTTCTACTGGTTTCCCATTTATGGCAGGCCGAAAAATATCCACGGCAAGCCTAGTCCCATCCCTGACTGTGACATAAACAGATGATCCCACCCATTCATCATAAATCGGCTGTGAGTAACCTCTATATTCTCCGAGTTTTGATATTTTCGCTTCTTCTTGTGCAATGGAGAGCGTGGGTGCTGAGATTTTCAGGGAAAAGAGAAGGCATAAACCCAAACCAAGGGGGATCCATTTTTTGTTCTTTTTATTAATTGCCAATTGTCAATCCTCCTTTCTTCGTATGTTTATATTTTGTTTATATTATTAAAGAAGATTTCTTTTCACAATAAAAAATATTGGGGTCAGGTCTACACTTTTAACTTATTC
>CAZSPM010000052.1:0-8792 GCA_964608785.1 uncultured Eubacteriales bacterium | reverse complement strand
GGTTAATTGTAGTAGAAAACGGAAATCCAGTGGGAATTATCACTGAAAAAGATGAAAGAATTGCCCTCGGCTATAAACAACTGACTGAAGATCCTTGGAAAAACATTGAGGAAAAATACAAACTCGGTCAAAAAGTAAAGGGCAAGGTTGTGAGCTTAACTGATTTTGGGGCATTTATTGAATTGGAAAAAGGTGTAGAAGGTCTAGTCCATATCTCTGATCTCACCTGGTCACGAAAGCCTGTTCATCCCAAAAAAGTGCTCGCGGTTGGAGAAGAAGCCACGGTAACCATTCTTGATTTAAATTCTTCAAGCAAAAGAATCTCTTTAGGCCTTAAGCAAATCACTCCTCATCCCTTGGAACTTTTAAAACAGAAACTCGGCCCAGGCTCTCGTGTCAGAGGAACAATAACCAGCATAACTGATTTTGGGGCATTCATGGAAGTCGAGAAAGGTATTGAAGGTCTTATCCATATCTCAGATATCAGTTGGGAAAAAACCAAACATCCTTCAGAAAAACTGAATGTTGGCCAAGAAACCGAAGCCATAATTTTAAACATAGATGTAGAGAAACAAAAATTATCTCTTGGCATAAAACAACTGGAAGGAGACATATGGGAAGATTTTTTTGCCCGACAGAAAATGGGAGACCTTGTCAACGTAAAAATTATCCGCATCACAAATTTTGGAGTTTTTGTAGAAATTACTCCTGGGATCGAAGGAGTTGTCTTCCTCTCCGAGCTCGATCAGAAAAAGATTGAAGACCCAGCAGAATCTTTTTCTGTGGGTGAAGAGCGAATGGCTAAAATCATAAAAATGAACCAAATGGATAAAAAAATTTCTCTCAGTTTTAAACAGGCTCAGTTAGATATACAAAAATTAGAATACCAGAAATACATGCAGAGCCAGGATGACAAATTAACACTGGGAGATATCATGAAAGACCAATTCCAGGAAATTCAAACCCCTAAAAAAAAGGAGGAAAAGAATGATTAAAGCCGACTTAATCAACAAAATCGCAAAGGAAATGAATATTTCAAAACAAGAGGCAGAAACTGGAATTAACCTTTTCTTCGAGACGATCAAGGACGCCATTTTAAGAGGTGAGGAAATAGAATTAAGAGGGTTCGGTAGCTTTCGATTTCGACAAAGAGGGGCCCGGGCAGGCAGAAATCCCCGTACTGGTGAACCTGTTCAAGTCCCTTCCAAAAAAGTTCTCTACTTTAAACCAAGCAAGATTTTGAAGAAGATGATAAATAAATAATTGGAAAAAACAAAATGGAATATCTCTCTGCACCATGGAGAGAAGAATACGTAAAAAAAGTATTCAAGATGACCGAGTGTATTCTATGCCGAGCCCTTAAGCTGAAATCAGATAAGGAAGCCTATATTCTTTTTAGAGGAGCTCACAATTTCATTATTTTAAATAAATACCCCTATACCCCTGGTCATTCGATGATTGCCCCTTACAGACACATCGCTTCCTTTGAACGAGCAAAAAAAGAATATACTGATGAAATGGCAGACCTCCTAAAACTGAACCTCAAGATTCTCAGAAAGAAATATAATCCACATGGCTTCAATACAGGTATGAATCTAGGACACAGTGCAGGTGCCGGTGTGGCCGATCACTACCATCTCCATGTGATCCCCCGTTGGATAGGTGATTCAAACTTCATGCCCATAGTAGGAAAGACAAAGCTAATGATAGAAGATCTTGATACGACATACGAACGGCTCCGCCTTCTTTTCGAGAAAGAGAAAAAAAAGCGAGTTGAAGACTGAGATCAACAGCCGCGTCAACATAAGACAGCCGAACCTGGCAAAAAGTCTATAGAAGGAAAAAAATGGATTTCGAACTCACCGAAGAT
Source organism: uncultured Eubacteriales bacterium (assembly GCA_964608785.1). Taxonomy (GTDB): domain Bacteria; phylum Acidobacteriota; class Aminicenantia; order Aminicenantales; family Aminicenantaceae. Next base: position 6,922 of record CAZSPM010000052.1, on the reverse strand, counting down.
CAAATATTGCTCAAAGATATGGTCAGGGAATTCACCCAAAAAGAAATCGAACCCAATGTGAAAACTCTAGAAGATAAGCATGAATTTCCCCATGAGATTATAAAAAAACTTGCAGGACTTGGACTGTTGGGCATGACTGTCCCTCCTGAATATGAAGGAATAAAAACAGATTTTCTCTCCCTCGTCCTTACCCTGGAAGAAATCAGTTACTCCTCACCCTCACTGGCTATCATCATTAGTGTCCATAGCTCACTCTTCTGCTACTCCATTTCAAGGTTTGGAAGCCAGAAGTTGAAAGAGAAATATCTTCCCCGTGCAGCCAAAGGAGAGATCATTGGTGCCTTTGCTTTGACCGAGCCTGAGGCTGGATCTGATGTAGCGCATCTCAATACAAAGGCAAAAAGAGACGGCAACATCTACATTTTAAACGGCACAAAAGCTTGGGTGACCACCGGAGCCAATGCTGAAACTTTCGTTACATTTGCCTTGACCGAGGTGGAACCTGGCATAAAAAAATTGAGCTCTTTTGTCGTAGAGAAAAATTTTCCAGGAGTTAAAACCTCGAAGATTGAGGAAAAGATGGGTCTTCATTCATCTCCAACTGCAGAGGTTGTCTTGGAAGACTGCCAAGTCCCTGTGGAAAACCTTTTGGGAGAAACGGGGAAAGGAACTCATATTGCTCTTCACTGTCTCGACAATTCCAGAATAGGGATTGCTGCTCAAGCCGTAGGCCTATCTCAACGTGCATTAGAAGAAGCCACAAAATATGCAAAGCAAAGACAGGCCTTCGGCAAAAAAATTGCTGATTTCCAGGCCATTCAATTTGCCATAGCTGAAATGTCTTTGCTCACCGAAGCAGCCCGGCTCCTCACTTACAAGGCGGCTGACTTGAATGATAAAGGAAAGCCCTTTACCAAAGAATCTTCAATGGCCAAACTCTTTGCCTCAGAAGCGGCCAATAAAATCGCCTATCAGGGCTTACAGATTCATGGCGGCTACGGCTATTCCAAAGAATTTATGATCGAGCAAATTTACAGAGATGCAAGGGTTCTCCCTATCTATGAAGGCACTTCAGAGATCCAACGATTGGTTATTTCCAGACATCTTTTAAAAGAACGATAATGAAAAAATGGGGACGGTTCTATTTTTCTAAATTTGACTTTCCAGAAGCGATATCAACCTGGATTATTCACGAGTCGAAATTGCTGCAGACTTTGTTGCGAGGAGCAAAGCGACGTGGCAATCTCATGAACATGGCGAATCATGATGAGATCACCACGCTCTCTTCGATCGCTCGTGATGACGTGGTCGTCCACTGCGAATGGGCCGCAACGAGGCAGATGCGGTGAGATCGGCTCGCCTAATGGGAAAAAATGCCGATTAATATAAATAGCTTCTTTCCGAAAAAGTGTTTATAATGATTGACAGCAATATCAGGATAAGTTCCTGATATTGCTGTAAGTATCGGCATTTTTTATGAATAATTCAGGTTAAGTAATCAGGGGAAAATAGAACCGTTCCTCTTTTGAGGTGAGATCATGTTAAAAACAATGCGAAAAAATGTAAAGCAATTGGCTCCCACGCTGTGGATTGTTATCATAGCTTTCATCATTACTATCTTTGCCGTATGGGGCGGAGGCATCGGATCAGGAAAGGGAAAGGCAGCAAACACTCTTATCTCTGTAGGGAAAGAAAAAATATCTGCAAACTTCTATTACGAAAGTCTGAGACAAAGACTTGAGGCGATGAAGAGAGAGTTTAAAGAGCTCAACAGAAATCTTATCCAGCAGCTTAATATCCCTCAACAGGTACTCGAGCAAATCGTCCAGCAAACACTCCTCCTTCAAACAGCTAAAGATATGAACTTAAATGCATCAGCTGAGGAAATTCGAGAGAAAATAATAAGTTATCCTGTCTTTCAAAAAGATGGGAATTTCGTCGGTTTCGAAGAATACAAAAAAATATTGGATTGGAGCCGGACTCCTGTCTCAGAATTTGAGGAGGGCCTCAGAAAAGAAGTTTTGATCAATAAGCTCATCAAAGTTCTCACGGCAGGAATCACATTAACTCCAGAAGAGCTTTGGGAAGGCTACAAAAACGAAAAAGAAACCGCCAGGTTAGAGTATGTTGTTGTTGAGGCAGATAAGATAGAAATCAAAGAAGCGCCGCCCCACAGCGAAATTCAGGCATACTTTGAAAAAAACAAAGAAGATTACAAAATCCCAGAAAAAAGAGAAGGAACGCTTGTCTTCCTCAAGATAGAAGACATAAAAGGGGAAATCGAGCTTGCTGACTCAGAAATCGAGAAATACTACAAAGATAATCTGTCTCAGTTTAAAGAGCCTGAAAAAACAAGAATAAGTAGAATTTACCTCCCTTATGAAGATAAAGAAAAAGAGCTAGTCCTGGCAGAAGCTAAAAATATCCTTGATAGAATCAAATCGGGTGATGATTTCGGAGAATTAGCTATAAAGCACTCCAAGGATGAGAAAGCACTAGAAAGCGGAGACTGGGGTCTCTATGATTGGAAGAGTTTATCTACAGCGGAACAGGAAGAAATCAAAAAGCTTCCTAAAGGAGAAATTACTGAAATTCTGGAACTAGAGGAAGGTGTCTCGATCATCAAAATGACAGAAAAAGAGCCAGAAATCACAAAATCTCTTGAAGAAGTCAAGATAAGGATAAAGAGTATTCTCGAAGATCAAAATGCCAGACAAATAGCGGATGAGAGAATCTCCCGACTCGAGAAACGTGCCAGAAAAGAGAAAAGCCTGGAAGAGGCAGCCCAAAAGACAGGATTTGAGGTTAGAAAGACCGGGCTTCTCAAAGAGAGGGAAGCTTTTGAAGACATCGACACTTCAGGCTCCATAAGCCAAACTCTTTTCACCCTCGAGGAAAAAGAAATCTCTTCCCCCATTAATACTTTCCAAGGCGTTGGCATTGCTCAACTTGAAAAAATCGAATCTCCTCGCCAAGCCAATCTAGAAGAAGTAAAGGATGAGGTGGAAGAGAATTTCACTTCAGTAAAAAAGAAAGAGAAAGCTCTCGAGAAAATCAAAAAGATCAAAGCAGAGCTCAGCAGGAGTAGTCTCGAAGCTTCTGCCGAAAAATACGACTCTGAATATAAGACTGTTAATGAACACAAACGCGGACAATATTTAGGTATTATCGGGGAAAATCAAGAAATTGATAAGTTGGCTTTTTCACTTTCTCTGAACGAAGTAAGCGAACCCGTTAAATTCGAAAATGGCTATTTGCTGGTCAGAATCCTAGACAGGAAAGAAGTTACCCAAGACGACTTTGAAAAAGACAAAGATGAGGAAAGAGAAAATTTGTTGGAAGTCAAACGGAATAAATTTTTCCAGTCATATATTCTCAAGATCAGGGAAGAACATGAAGTCAAGATAAAATACGATCTCTTTCTTCAAATCAACTCAGATGTTCTCTCAAGGTTCGCAGGAGAAGAATAGCATTGGGGTCAGACTTGAATAACTCGTCATTCCCGTGTAAACGGGAATCCAGAGCACAATAGAATATCGTCATTCCTGCAAAAGCAGGAAACCAGACTTATCTTGTTTCCCGCTTCAGCGGGAACGAGCCTAGATTCCTGCTTTTGCAGGAATGACAGATGGTTATTCAAGTCTGACCCCATGAATAAGCTCTATCAAGCTGCTGAAAAGGCAATAAAACAATCTCTTCGCCTGCGTAAAGGTGAAAGATTCTTGCTTGTAACGGACAAACAGAAAATGGAAATTGCAGAAGCCCTTGCTTTCTGGGCTAAAGATGTCGGAGCCGAAACAACAACCTATCTCATGACGGAAACCTTAAGGCCCATCGCCAAACCTCCCTCTCTTTTCAAACAAATGGTCAAAAGGGCAACGGCTATCGCTTACATGCTTGACCCAAGAATCGAAGAAAAGCCGTTCAGGGGATACATGGTTAAAGTCGGAATGGAACGAAGCCGCATTTGCATGATGCCTGGCTTAACAAGAGATATGACAGAACGCTTGGTGAATGTTGACTTTAAAGAGATGGATCGGTTCACTAAAAAAGTCATAAGAGCCATGAATGATGCAGATGATGTTCTTGTAGCGAATCCTGAAGGAAGTCGGATTGAATTCAGCGTCAAGGGAAGGAAGTGGGCCAACGATAATGGAGATATAAGCCGCAAAGGAACGCATGGAAACCTTCCTGCAGGTGAGTGCTATACAGCTCCTGTCGAAAGTACATTTACCGGAAAATTGGTCATCTCACTGATCGACGATAAGCTCGAACATGGAGTGATGGTTTTCCAACAGGGAAAATTGTTGAAATACAGAGGTAAGGGAATTCAATCTATCATTAGAAATATTGGAGAGGATGCATCAGGCAGAATAATCGGTGAATTCGGAATCGGAACGAATAAAAGAGCTCGCATCACGCCAAATATGCTGGAAGCAGAGAAAGCTTTCGGGACAGCTCATTTCGCTATCGGTGACTCTTACGGCTTGGGGAAAAATCGAAGTAAGCATCATTACGATGCCTTAGTAAATAAAGTGACTATTCGAGCGAAGGGGAAATATATAGCCAAAGAGGGAAAATTTCTTATTTAATTTCTTTAAAAAATTCTGCCATAAGATTTTTTACTTTCTTCTCTAAAGCTTCTCTGAATCTATTCACGGTCTCTACAAAATCTCCCTCCCAATAATCTGTTATATACATCGGCTCCCCGACATTAACTTTAATCGTTGCTGGAATCATAAAGGGAACATGGGTACCAAACATCGCTATAGGTGTTACGGGAACAGAAATCCCATCCTCTTTATATAAAATATAAGAAATTATTGAAGGTCCTCTCCTAAAAGGAGGAACATAAGGGTGGGGATCTTTTTTCATGATTCTTCCCCTTCCCTGAAGCGCGATGATTGCTCTTCCATTCTTGAGATAGTCCTGACATCTTCTTATAGCCAGCCTTTTTTTCTGGTATATATCCACTGGTATCGTCCCTATTTTCCCTATTACGTTTGAGGCATAATTAACAAAAAGAGCTTTTATAGGAGTGAGAATCAAATCCAGAGAAACTCCGAAGTTTTTCAAATGTCTCCGAAGGTGTTTCCTGATGAGAAAATTAAAATCATCTTTATTGAAGAACATCTCATTTCCTGTGAAAAAAAATGGGCGCGGAACAATTTGGTATATTGTAGCAACATCCTTAAATGTTCCGATATGATTACCCACTATGATATTTGGGCCTCCTTCTACAAAGTTCTCTTCACCTTTTACTTCAGTTTTTTTGCCAAGAAGAGCAAAGTTGCTCAGCTTTCTGAAGACCGGTTCCTGTCTCTTGAATTCTTCCTCGAAGGTTGCCATTTCTACAGTTCCTGCTCTCTTATTTTAAGCAAATCTAAACAAAAAGTAAAAGACTTCCGGGGTCAGGTCTTGTTTTTTGTTTTTTGCCCTGAAATTAGATTCCCTCCTCCTAAATATGTATGTCAAAAAGCAAAAAACAAGACCTGACCCCCAACTTAAAAACTTGACTTAACTTTAAAAAATTCTCAAAATTCCTTCTTTAGGGCCTGTAAGAAGGAGGAATTGATGATTACTTTAATTCACCAGGGTCAGGTATTTGCACCTGAGCCTTTAGGAAAAAAAGATATATTGATTCTAGGAAGTAGAATTGGGGCTGTAAGCGAACCCGGGCATATAAAAATCGATGGCATCACTGCTCATGTTGTGGATGCTTCTGAAAAAATCGTTATTCCCGGCTTCATCGACAGCCATGTCCACATATTGGGCGGTGGAGGAGAAGGAGGTCCTTCTACTAGGGCTCCTGAGATAAATGTAGAGGATATCGTATCAAGCGGCGTTACGACCGTCATTGGCTGCTTGGGAACCGATGGTGTGACACGTCACATGGAATCCCTTCTAGCCAAAGCAAGAGGGCTTGAAGAAGAAGGGATTTCAACTTATATATTTTCTGGTTCTTATGCAATTCCCGTAGTAAATATCACCGGGAGCGTACGATCCGATCTCATCCTTATCGATAAAGTCATTGGAGCTGGCGAAATCGCAATTTCTGATCATCGTTCTTCTCAGCCAACCTTTGAAGAAATCGCCCGCCTTGCAGCCGAGTGTCGAGTGGGAGGAATGCTCGGAGGAAAAGCAGGAATACTTCACTGTCATCTTGGTGACGGATCCAAGAAATTGGAAATGCTGTTTAAACTGACTAGAGAGACAGAAATCCCGCCTACACAAGTCATTCCCACTCATGTTAACCGCAATCCCAAGCTGTTCGAGGAAGCAATAGAATTTGCTCTCCAAGGGGGATATATCGATTTAACAGCTGGACCTGATCCTGAACAACAAGACGAGAACTTAACAAGCATAGCAACTGTGATTCAACTATATCTTAAGAAAAAGGCTCCCCTCTCTCACATGACGATCAGTTCAGACAGTAATGGTAGCATGCCTGTCTTTGACAAAAAGGGAAATCTCACAGGTCTCACTATCGCCACTCAAGAATCACTCCTGCGAAATTTCCATTATCTGATACAAAAGAACATCCTGCGCCTTGAAGACGCTATTAAACCTTTTTCTACCACTGCTGCTACCTTTTATAAACTTCATCAAAAGGGAGAAATCAGAGTTGGAAAAGACGCTGACTTGATTTTACTCGATAAGGATTATAACCTAACAGACGCCTTTGCTATGGGACGTATGATGATGACTGAAGGAAAGGTTGTCGCCAAAGGTACCTTTAGCTCTCAATGAGATAAAAATTAACATACTAAAAGTAAAATGATTTCAAAATAAAAAGGAAAAAAATGAAAGGAACTGTAAACGATGAGAAAATAAAACGTAAAGAACCTAGCCTTGCCATAGCCCTAATTCCCCTAATCGTTATGCTCCTTCTTTTTGGGATAGGCTATGGCATATACAAAAT
>CAZSPM010000051.1:0-8869 GCA_964608785.1 uncultured Eubacteriales bacterium | reverse complement strand
TAGGTCTTTTGTGGTTAAGCCTTCCCTGAGTGAGATTTTTTTTGGCGAAGTTTTGGTGCTTTTACCTTTCTGTTTGACCTTTTTTTCTTTTTCCAGCTTTGCCATTTTTTATAACGTTAATGTTTTAAAATTCAATGCTTTTATTCTATTCCTGTTTGATTTCAATTTTCCAATCTACAAGCCTGGAGGCGAGTCTGACATTAGCTCCCTTTTTTCCTATGGCAAGAGAAAGTTGGTCTTTTGAAACAATAGCTTGCATTGTTTTTTCTTTTTCATCCAGGATGAAGATTTTCTCCACTTTCGCAGGACTTAAGGCTGCTTTGGCGAAAGCAATCGAACTTTCTGACCATTCGATGATATCAATTTTTTCGCCCTGCAATTCATGGCTGATGGCCATAATTCTATTTCCCTTAACTCCTATGCATGCTCCAAGGGGATCTATGTCTTTTTCTTTTGTCACAACAGCAACTTTTGCCCTTTCACCCGGTTGACGAACGATATTCTTTATTTCAATATTGCCATTTGACACTTCTGGAATTTCAAGCTCTAGGAGTTTTGCTAAAAATTTTGAATCTGCCCTGGAAACAATGACTTGAGGGCCTTTGTTTTCCTTGCGAACTTGAATAATCACAGCCTTTATTCTATCTCCTCTCTTGAACTCATCATTTTTCAACTTTTCCCGATAGGGGAGGAGTATATCAGTTTTGTCCATCTCAAGGACCATGTTGTTATTTGTTTCGAATCTTCTCAAAACACCCGTAACAATTTCCCCCAATAGAGGAGCGAATTGGTCATAGACTTTCTCTTGTTCTGCATCCCGGACTTTCTGAAAAATGATTTGTTTGGCCGCTTGTGCAGCGATGCGGCCCAACATGTCTGAAGGGAGATTAATTTCGATAGATTTTCCAGTCGATGCCGAAGCATCTATTTTTTTGGCATCTTCAACGGAGATTTCAGTCGCTGGGTCTTTTGGTTCTTCATTCACTTTTTTGACAGTGTATATACTTAATTCGCCTTTTTCAGGGTGAAAGGAGATGTTTATCTCTTCATTGTGGGTAAAGTATTTGGAAGAAGCGGCTTTAAGGGATTCTTCGATGGCATTGACGATGACAGTTGTGTCTACACCTCTTTCTTTGCTGAGCTGTTGAATAGTATTCCACACATTGATCTTCATTTTTTTGCCTCAATGTAAGCGCCAACACGCTAAACAGGCGAGAATTATAACCAAAATAAGGAAGAATATCAAATAAAATAGGGTCGCATCTCAACATTTGATATATGTTCCATTGGGGTCAGGCTTTCATAAGTTTCATAACTTATATGGGAAATCATATTTTTATAACTCCTATGATGGTATTTAGAATAAATAAGCATAGAATATTTCAAAGTTATGAAACTTATGAAAGCCTGACCCCAATGCTAAACAAATTATTGAGATGCGTCCCCTTACATTATTAGAGGAGCAAAGACAAGGCTTACCACGGCCATAAGCTTGATCAGGATGTTCATTGAAGGCCCAGAGGTATCCTTCAACGGGTCGCCGACTGTGTCTCCGATCACGGCAGCAGCGTGTACTTCTGTCCCTTTTCCCCCTAAATTTCCTTCTTCTATCCATTTTTTGGCGTTATCCCACAAAGCTCCTGCATTGGCCATGAATATTCCCAGGAGAACACCAGTAGCCGTAGCGCCTGCCAGAAATCCTCCCAGAGACTCAGGTCCGATTATGAATCCAATAATGAGCGGGGTGATCACTGCCAGGAGTCCGGGCAGGATCATCTCTACTAAAGCACCTCGAGTCACGATATCGATGCATCGATCAGAATCAGGCTTGGCTTTTCCATCCATCAGTCCTCTTATCTCTCTGAATTGCCTTCTTATCTCAACGACCATTTTGTCGCCGATTTTCCCTACTGCTTTGATCGTTAAGGAGGCGATAACAAAAGGCATCAGGGCGCCGATAAGAAGGCCAATGACCGTATCCACATTTGTTAGGCTAATTTTAAGGACCTCTTTACCTGCTTTTTCAAGATAGGAATTTACTGTGTTCTGATAAGCAGAGAAAAGAGCTAATGCTGTTAGGGCTGCTGAGCCTATAGCAAATCCCTTTCCGATGGCTGCCGTAGTGTTGCCTAAGGAATCAAGCTTATCCGTGATTTTTCTGATTTCTGGACCGGCTTTGGACATTTCCGCAATTCCTCCGGCATTATCCGCAATCGGTCCATAAGAATCCGTAGACATGACAATCCCGATGGTCGCCAGCATTCCTACTGCCGAGAGAGCTATACCATAGAGCCCAGCTAATTTATACGAGATAAAAATAGCAGCGCTTATGGTGAGCAGAGGAAGGATTGTGCTCTGAAAGCCCACAGCTAAGCCTGTGATAATAAGGGGAGCACTTCCTGTCTGGGCTCTTTTGGCAATTGTTTTAATTGGAGGACCAGAAGTGAAATATTCGCTTTCCAGGCCGATCAAGACTCCAGCGATCATCCCGCTCAAAACTGCCCAGAATACACCAAGGTCATTAAGGATGATCTTTATTGAGAAGAAAGCTCCAGCCATGAACAGAGTGCCACTGATATAGTAGGCATTCCTCAATGCTGATTGAGGACTGATGTTTTTTAAGATACTGATTGAGAGAACTCCGAGAACAGAACTAATGAGACCAATCACAATCAGAAAAAGAGGAAGAGACATGTGATTCAGGGCTGGAGTCATAGTCGAACCTATTGCTATCGAGGCAATGACAGAGCCAACGTAAGATTCGAATAGATCAGCTCCCATCCCTGCAGTATCTCCCACATTATCTCCGACATTATCGGCAATTACCCCAGGATTGCGGGGATCATCTTCAGGTATCCCTGCTTCAACCTTTCCTACAAGGTCTGCACCGACATCCGCGCTTTTAGTGTAAATTCCGCCTCCAACACGGGCAAATAGAGCTACCGAACTTGCCCCCATTGCAAAACCGTTGATTATCACTGGGTCTTGAGTAAAAAAGTAAAAAATGCCAATTCCTGCTACTCCCAAGGCTGCCACTGAGATTCCCATAACTGCGCCCCCTTGGAAGGCAATGGTTAGGGCCAAAGGCGTTCCGCCAGCTATGGCTCCCTGGGTCGACCGAACCGCAGAACGCGTTGAGCCTTTTATCCCGATAAAGCCTGCAAGCATGGAGCAGGATGCCCCTGTCAGAAAGGCAAGACTGGTATAAATTGAAAAGAGCCTCCAGAGAACGATAAAAATGACTATAACGAAAATTGAAATATAGCTGTACTCTCTTTTTAAGAAGACCATGGCTCCAGAATGAATGGCCTCTGCAATTTCATTCATGATTTCGCTGCCCTTAGGATATTTCTTTATGAAAAAGTAAAGGAAGAGAGCGAAAAAAAGCCCTAGAAAGCCAAAAATAAAGGAATAAGGAACCAAATCAAGTATTTCCATAGGTTAAACCCTCTAAAATTTTAAATCGATGTATAGCACAAAACAACTCAATTTGCAATTTTCAAATATATTTTTATTAACCTGAGCTATTCACGAGTCAAGATTGCTGCAGCGGCGAGGAAGTGGCTCATGAAGCTGTAGTGAACTACTGCGAATGGGCTACAACGAAGCCGATGTGGTGAGATTGGCTCGCCCAAAGGGTAAAAAATGCCGAAGAATATAAAGGATTTTTTCTGGAAAAAAATTTATCTGGATTTAGAGCAATATCAGGATAGTTTCCTGATATTGCTGAAATGATAAAAAGTTACGGCATTTTTTATGAATAGTTCAGATTATTTAAGGATTTCTCCGATGAGGCTATAAGGCCCACAGGAAGTAATCCGAACATCTACAAATTTTCCGATAACATCTTCTTTTGATTTGAAATTGACGACTTGATATCCTTCATTCCGTCCAGAACAGATGTCAGAGTCTTTTTTGCTTTTCCCTAAACAGAGGACCTTCATGATTCGACCAATGAGCGATTGGTTATATTCTAATTGTATTTTTTTCTGGAGGGTCTGAACTTCAATGAGCCGCCTTCTTTTGTCCTCGATGGGAATGGAATCTTTTTTCTTCGAAGCAGCAGTTTGAGGGCGCACTGAATAACGAAAGGAAAAGATATTGGTGAAGCGAACATTTTCCAAAAGGCCAATGGTCTCCTGGTACTCTTTCTCTGTCTCTCCTGGAAATCCGACTATAATATCCGTGCTCAGGCCGATATCAGGCATGAAGTCTCTGAGCATTTCAATTTTCTCTATGTACTCTTCTCTAGTATATCCTCTGTTCATTCTTTTAAGAACCGAGGAGGCCCCAGACTGAACAGGGAGGTGGAGTTGGCGGCAGACTTTTTCCGATTCCTTCATGGCCAATCCAATCTCTGGCGAGAAATTTTTCGGATGCGATGTAATAAACCTGATCCATTCAATGCCATCAACTCGGTTGACTTCCCTTAGGAGGGATGAAAAATCTTCCCCTGTTAGAGGGCCCTTGTACGAGTTAACATTTTGGCCTAAAAACTGAATTTCTAGATATCCGCTATCTGCAAGCTCTTTGACTTCCTGGATTATATTTTGCATGGGCCTATATTTTTCTCTTCCTCGGGTAAAAGGGACAATACAATAGGAACAAAAATTGTTGCACCCTTCCATGATAGTGACATAAGCACTAATATGGCTTTCTCTAAAGATCAGCTCATTGGGGATTTCATACCATTCTGGATTCCAGCTTGTCGAAAGTATCTTTTCTCTTATATTATCGGAGATTATCTGGGGAAGTTTTTGGTAATTATCGGGTCCTATGACAAAATCGATAAAAGGCCTTTGTTCTGAAAGTTCTGACCCTTGGATTTGGGCCACACAGCCGGCCACACCGATAGTAACGGCGGTCCTTTTTTTGAGCGAAGATAATCGTCCCAGATACGAGTAGAGCTTTTCTTCTGATTTTTTGCGAACAGCACAAGTATTAACGATGATGAGATTGCTTTCTTCAAGAGATTCTGAAATTCTTGCTCCTGCCTTTGTGAGTATCCCGGCTATGCGCTCTGAGTCATTCTCATTCATCTGGCAGCCAAAGGTATGGATATAGAATTTGTAATGTTCCAAATCAAAAGCTTTTTTCATTTAGGTCTAAAGTCTTCAGGTAAAATTGTTTTACAATATTTTTTCAATGATCTCTACAGCATTCTGGACGAGCTTGGGACAAAGAGTAGTGAAAAGCTCTTTTTCCTCAGCCAGTTTCATTCCTTCAGGAGTGCCCAGATCATATCCCAAAAGCTCTGTGCAGTTAATAGAGCCGTTGAGGGATTTAAATCTCTTTACGAATTCCAATACAAGTTCGTATGTTTTCTCTTTGGCCTCGATATCTTCGGCTTTGATCCTGCCGTACTTAAGCCCTATGACCAGAAATGCCCCTGTTACAGCTCCGCAGATTTCTCCCATATGGGCCATCCCTCCTCCAAAAGGCTGTGAAATCTTTAGAGCGAGCTCGGGATTCAAACCATATATATCGGCATAAGCTGAAATCACTGATTGTGAGCAGCTGAATCCTTCCTCAAAACACGAGACAGCCGTTTCAACTTTATTCATAGTTCATTTCCTCCTGTCTGTTTTCTTTTTTATTGGGAATGATGGAGTGTGCTTTTTTTTATCCCTGTTTTTTTAGCTCAGTTTGTCGTTTATTCATCTTGAGATTGTGGGTAAGCATTTCCCTCGCATTTTGAAGAGTAGCCTCTGTTATGTGAGTCCCTGCGAGAAGAAGTGAGATCTCAGATATCCTTTCTTCAAAGCTGAGCTTTTTGACAGTGGTGAAAGTCCGCTCCTTTTTAACTGTTTTTCCAACCTTGTAATGATGCGTAGCGAAAGAAGCTATTTGAGGAAGGTGGGTTATACAGATTACCTGGTGATGCTTTGATAATTCTTGGAGTTTATGAGCGACGAATTCTGCAGTCTTTCCTCCTATGCCCGAGTCAATTTCATCGAAAACCAGGGTTTTCAGTTCCTCCATCTCTTTCCCCAATGTCTTCAGAGCAAGCATGACCCGGGAGAGTTCGCCTCCTGAGGCTATTTTACTTAGAGGCCTTAATTCCTCTCCAGGGTTAGGGCTTATAAGAAATTCAACATCGTCTATTCCGCTATCTCTGGCCTCGTCCATTATATCAGGGCTGAGTGGAGCGGTGTTGATTTTTATTTTAAATCGGGCCTTTTTCATTCCGAGAAGGCTTATTTCCTTCACAACCTTTTTTTTAAGTTCGTGACCGTATTTTGTCCTTAAAGCAGAAAGCTTTTCTGCATTCTTCTTGTATTCGCCGGATTTATTCTTAATCTCAACCTCTAGGTCTGCTAGTTTCTCTTGGCTTGTGCTAAACTCTTTATATTCCTTCTTGGCTTTCTCTAAATAGGCAAGGATATCATCTATGTTGCTTCCGTATTTTCTTTTCAGTTTTTCTATTTGGCTCAGACGCTCCTCTAGATTCTCCAGTTTTTCTGGAGCAGCAGTTTGTTTGTCTTTGAATTTGATAAGAAAGTCTGAAAATTCTCTGATGGTTATAGCCAATTCGTTTATGGTCTCTTCTGTCTCTTTAAACGTTTTATCAAAGGATCGTAGCTCGCTGACTATGTTTTGGAGTCTTGCAAGGAGTGGGGAGATGGAATTTTCTTGGTTGTAGGAGATGTTCAGTGCCTCTTCCACAAGAGTGCTTATTTTTTCAGCGTTTTTAAAAATGTTCCTCTCATTGTGAAGTTCCTCCTCTTCTCCCTTTTTGAGTTGAGCTTTTTCAATTTCTTTAATTTGATAGTCGAGAAAATCAAGACGTTGTTCTCTTTCTCTTTCTTTGCTCTCGAGTTCTTTTTTTTCTCTGAGGAGCTTTCTGAGTTCCTGAGCATCACGAGAGACCTTGTGCCTTAGAGAGACAGCATTTGCGTAATAGTCGAGATAGTTTAATTGATATTCTGGATTTCTGAGGAATATATGATCATTCTGGCCGTAAATATCAGCGAGTCCGAGGCTCAATTCTTTCAGCTTTTTAATCGGAACAAGGATTCCATTTATATATCCTTTTCGTGCTCTTTCCGTTGAGATTGATCTCTGGACAAACATTTCAGTTTCTGATTTGGGGAGAAAATCACTCAAGCGGGTCATGTCCTGTGGAAGTTGGAAAGTGACCTCCACTGAGACTTCTCTCTCTCCAGTTCGAATCATGTCTGAGGATCCTTTTTCTCCTAAAACCAATCTGAGACCGTCAATAATGATAGATTTTCCCGCTCCTGTTTCTCCAGTGAGTATGGAAAACCCTTCTTTGAAGTTCAATTCTATATCTTCTATGGTGGCTAGATTTCGAATGCGAAGGGAGGTGATCATTAAGAGGCTCTATATTAAATATACCATTTATTTTAGGGCCGTAATTATTAAAGGAACTAGCGCATTTGCCGTATTCACGCGTCCATCCCCAATATAAATATCTTTTCCAGGGTAATCAGATTTATTGACGTCATCTGCCGAGTATCGGATGATGAGCATTATTTCTTTGGCACCGAGCCATGACTTTAAACTCTTTATCAAGGCCGCTAGGCCAGCAACATGGGGAGTGGAATACGATGTTCCGAAGCCAAAGGCATATGGAAGGGAGCCTGGTCCCCAATACCATGTGGGAACTGGGCCGAGCACTCTCTCTCCCGGCGCTGCAACATCTATTTCTGGACCGAAATTGGACCAGTCTTTCCTCAAATCATCGTAATCTGTTGCTGCCACAGCCAGGCAGTAGTCATCATAGGCTGCTGGGTAAAGGACAGAGCCACCATCGTTCCCTGCTGCAGCTACGACGACAACGTTATTATCGAAGGCGTATTTTATGGCAGATTCAAGGCTTTGAGCATCAGCATCTCCTCCTAAACTGAGATTGATCACACTCGCTCCATTATCCACTGCCCAGACTATTGCCTCTATGAGCCAACCGTATTCAGCGTAGGGCTCTTCGCTTGGATCATCGGGAACGAATATCACCTTTATTGGCAGAATTTTACAGTTCCAGGCGACGCCCGCAATTCCTTCATTATTATTTGTTTCAGCGGCCGCGATTCCAGCCACATGTGTCCCATGACCATGATCGTCGGTGGCATCCGAATCCTCATTGACAAAATCCCATCCGCTGGAATAAATTTTATTTTTAATATCTGGATGTTCCATATCTACGCCCGTATCGACTACCGCTATAAGGACTTCCTCATCACCCTTTGTTTCTTCCCATGCTGAGGTGGCCTTGATGTCAGCTTTCGAAGTGCCTCTCGGGCTTCCAGGTATTCCAATGGATTGGCCAGAGTTATTGAGAGCGTACTGGTATGAAAAAAGAGTATCGTTAGGTGTTATGGCCAAGTAGGCGATGTAGTTTGGTTCAGCGTATTCGATATCAGGGTTTTGATTCATTGTATACAAAACATCTTCCACATTTTCGCCTTTTTGGATTTGAAGCTTATAGATTTCAAGCCTGGGGATTCTTTTTAGCTTTTTTGTTTGATAGGAAGCAATTGTGGCTCTAATGGTTTGTTCTGAAACAGATGGCTTGAATTTGACTAAAATCTCATCAGGAGAATAGCGTTTTCCCTTAGAATGAAAGAGCATACCTTCGTTTAGCATCCTGATTTCCTGCTGTCCTAGGTGTCGCTTTTGATCCTTATCTCTATCAAATTGGAAATGTTGAAAGCTTACTGAAGTGAAGAAAACATAGGTTATGACTAGGGTCAATATTAATTTATTTCTCTTCATGATTTCCTCCGTATAACATTAGAATGAAAACATGGCTTTGAACAGAATTCCCAGATCAATACCCCCTTTATAGGGCATAAAGCTTGCTTCCCCCTTGATGCTGAAGGCGCCTGGGAAGTCATAGATTGCCCCA
>CAZSPM010000050.1:0-8907 GCA_964608785.1 uncultured Eubacteriales bacterium | reverse complement strand
CACTTGAACAGGAGGAAAACCGGGAAATCTTCAAGTTTGCTTGGATCACGGATTTTCCTCTTTTTGAATGGGGTGAGGAGGAAGGACGCCTTCTCTCCATGCATCATCCTTTCACATCGCCTCATGAGGAAGATGTTGCGTTCTTGGAGAAAAAACCGCTTCGTGTTAGGGCTAAGTCTTATGACCTGGTCCTCAATGGCGTTGAGATCGGAGGGGGATCCATTCGAATAAATGACCTTGAGCTTCAAAAAAGAATATTTAAGGTTCTCGGGTTAAGTCAAAGGGAAGCCCAGGAAAAATTTGGTTTTTTCTTGGATGCGCTCCTCTATGGCGCGCCTCCTCACGGGGGGATTGCCCTCGGGTTTGATCGTATAGTCATGCTCCTTGCAGGAGAGGAATCTATCCGGGATGTTATTCCTTTCCCGAAGACGACGAGTGCTTTGTGTTTGATGACTGGCTCTCCAGCAGATGTCGGGTCAAGACAGCTTGAGGAGCTGGGACTTAAGAAAACAAAAGAATAAGTCTGAAGGTTTTGGTCACAAGATCGAAAATGCTAACTCAAGAGTTAAATGTGGAAAAAAAGCGCCATATTCCTAAAATAATGTATACAAAAAGAGAAAAAGATGTCATATTTACATAAAAAAAAGAAAGGAGGTTAGGAGTATGAACGTTAGGAAAGGATTTTATGTGAGGCTCGTTCTCTCTCTGGCTATCTGCCTAGTCTTGAACATTTCTCTTCTGGCGCAGACTTTTGAGAATATTAAGAGTCAGGTTAAAGTCCATCTCTTGAAAAACGGGATGAAATTCATAGTTCTCGAACGCCATGAGGCCCCAGTCGTATCCTTTCATGTGTATGCGGACGTGGGAAGTGCCAATGAATCGTATGGAATCACAGGCATTTCTCATTTGCTGGAACACATGGCTTTCAAGGGAACAAAGATACTGGGAACAAAAGACTTCGAAGCGGAAAAAAAGATACTGGAAGAACTGGATGCTCTTTATGATGAGATAAAAAGAGAAAAGGCCAGGGCAGAGGTTGACGCCGAGAAGATTAAAGAGATGGAAGAAAAGTTTGAAGCTTTGCGCTTAAAAGCCAAGGAGTATGTAGTAACCGATGAATGGGTGGATATGATGATGAGAGAGGGCGATCGGGGAGTCAATGCCTACACAAACACTGATGCCACTCAGTACGTCGACAGCCTTCCCTCTAACAAACTGGAATATTGGATGGCTATGACATCTGACAGGTTTCTCAATCCCATCTTCCGTGAGTTCTACAAGGAGAGAGATGTTGTCATGGAGGAGAGGAGGCTCGGCCTGGAAACTCGTCCTATGGGAAAGCTCGTCGAGGATTTTACCGCAGCAGCTTTTAAGGCTCATCCCTATCATCATTCGGTTGTCGGACATATGTCAGACTTAAGGAGGATAACGCGGAGAGATGTAGAGGAATACTTCAGGAAATATTACGGCCCCAGCAATCTGACAGTAGGGATTGTGGGAGACGTCGAAGCGGATGAAGTCTTCAGGCAGGCAGAAGTTTATTTTGCTCGCATTCCCAGCGGTGCCAAGCCAGAACCTGTCAGAACGACAGAACCCGAACAATGGGGAGAGCGGCGAGTCATCGTGGAGGCAAAATCCCAGCCCATAATGATCATGGGCTACCACTGTCCAGGCGCTCGCCACAAAGATAGTACTCCCTTGGAAGCTTTGGCCAATATCATAGGGCAGGGACGTTCTTCAAGGCTCAATCAGGTTTTGGTGAAAGAGAAAAAAGTGGCCGTTGCAGCCATCGGTGTCAGCGGTTTTCCCGGAGAAAAATTTTCAAACCTCATAGTTCTTTATGCTGTTCCATCCAGAGGCAAAGCTTCGGCTGAATGCCTGGAGCTCATCGATGAAGAGATCGAAAAGATTAAGAAAGAATCTGTGACACCTGAGGAACTGACGAAGTTCAAGAGAAGCGCTGTTAAAAGTCTCCTGAGCCAGATGAAGTCAAACTCTCGCATGGCTGCTCTGCTGACCAATGCGGACGTCCTTTTGGGTGATTGGAAGTTGTTATTCGATCAGGTCGATGAGATCAGGGCCGTTACAGCAGATGATATTAAGCGTGTTGCCAACAAATATCTAATCAAGAAGCACAGGACAATCGGCGAGATTGTGTATGCAAAATAAGGGCAAGGAGAGGACAATGAAGAAGCAAACGAAATTCTCCAGAATTTTTTCAGTATTACTTCTTTTGGCATTTATTTCCGGGGGTTCTGTTTTTGCTCAGAAGAGCCCTAAAGACAAGTTTATCTTTCCCACCTTGAATCCGATTAAGATGCCCAAAGTGGAGACTGTAAAGCTCGGAAATGGTTTGAAACTTTTCTTGGTGGAGGATCACGAGTATCCGACCATTGACATGCGGGCAATGGTGCGTGCAGGTTCTGTTTTTGAGACTCCATCAAAGATTGGGTTGGCCGCCATTACCGGGCAGGTGCTTCGCACAGGAGGAACTGCAACGATGAGCGGGGATGAGATCGACAAAGAATTGGAGACTTTGGCAGCTACGGTTTCAACTGGCATCGGTACAGCCTCTGGCTATATCACTGTTTCTGTCCTAAAAGAAGACATCGACAAGGCCCTGGAAATTCTGGCAGACATCTTGATGAATCCTGCTTTTGCAGACGATAAGATCAAATTAGCAAAAATTCGGCAGAGGACAATGATCGCACGGCGGAATGATGATATCGGACAGATCGCATTTCGAGAGTTTGAGAAATTAATCTACGGAAAAGACAGCCCTTATGCCCGTCATCCCGAATATGCCACTGTAAATGCTGTAACAAGAGAAGATATCGTTGATTTTTATAAAAGCTATTTCTACCCGAACAACACTATCATGGCCGTATGGGGAGACTTCAAGATCAAAGAAATGGAAGCCAGGGTAAAAAGAACTTTGGGAAAGTGGAAACGAGTCAAGGTGGAAGTGCCTCCCATGCCTAAGGTCGATTATGAATACAAGTACACAGTCAATTTTATCAATAAACCAGATGTCAATCAGTCTAACATCCTGATCGGACACATTGGAGGGCTGATGAAGAATCCCGATTACCCGGCATTGAGCGTCATGAACAGCATTCTCTCCTATGAGCGGATGTTTAAAAAAATAAGAACTGACGAAGGGCTTGCTTACAGTGTTTGGGGAAGCTATGGTGCGAATTTCTCTGCTCCTGGAGTTTTCAGCTCTGGTGCTCAGACCAAATCCGAGTCCACTGTCTATGCCATAGAATTGATGCTTAAAGAATTGAAGAGGATTATAGAGGAGGACGTAACTGATGAGGAGTTGGCAAAAGCAAAGGATGAGTATCTGAATTCATTTGTCTTCAATTTTGACAGCCGCGCCAAAATCGTCAATCGACTGATGACCTACGATTTCTTCGATTTTCCCCTGGATTTTATGGATCGCGTTAAGAAAAGAGTGGAGAAAGTCACAAAAAAAGATGTTCTGAGAGTGGCCAAGAAATACCTGCGGCCGGATAAGGTCCAGATCTTGGTGGTCGGCAAGCAAGAAGATTTTGACAAGCCTCTCTCTACTCTAGGGGAAGTCAATGTCATTGATATTAAGATTCCCCCTCTAAAACCTAGGCCAAAGAAGAAAGAAGCTCAAAAAAAGTAAAAACCGGAATTCAGCAATTTTTCAGTTTTTTCTTTCCATAAAAACAGCGTAGAGATGTCTTTTCCCCCCTGATGATGGCTCTTTATGGACTGAGTCTTTGATGAAAATAACATCAAATTTCTGAGAGAAATAGCGTGTTATATCATCTTTGGTAAGGTTCTTCTCCTGAACACATGTCCAGAGCCCAGCCTTTTTTTATCCTCTTCTCTTTTACTAATCTGACGAGGGTTTTATCGGGCTGATTGGAGTGCCACGGGATCTCGCCCAACTCATACGTTTTGTATATGTCGTCCCACCGTTCTTTGCTCATTTAATAAACCTCGCGGATTATTTTTTCCTAAAGGTGTAGGTTTTTTCACCCTTCCTTTTATTGGGATGAAGCCAACGACTTTGGTCTTAGTTTTTTTGTCTCTACAACGAACGCGCCTATTACGGCAACAATCGTGAACAGGAAGATTCTCCACAGCGATGTCGTTGCGATCCGGCCTGAAAGTTCAAGAAACGAGAGAATCTCACTTCCCTCTTGAATTAGGAAAGTGCCGAGGACGGTGTTGGAGATTGCATAAAGAAGACCGATTATGGCGCCGCAGATCACACCCAAACTGATTCGTTTCGGAAGCGCTGCTCCACCGGCCCACGATGCCGCCGCTGCCGCTGCAAACATAGGCACCCAGAGGGCCAGCCACCATATGTTTCCGAACGTAGGTATATGGCCGGCCAATCCCGAGTAAACGAGATCAGCAGATGTCAGTAAGATGACGCCTCCAAGCGCACACAAAGGGACATGCCAAAATCGCGGCTTTATACCCGCTCGAAGCTTGCTACGTTGGCGAATACGGTGGCGTATGGTTAAAGGATAGTTATAAAAAAGGTCAAAAACGAAATGCTCGAGTAATGCGCCTCTCTCACCGAAAACAGGAACTATATGGACAGCTCCTGTGGCCCAGTGTCCGGCCATGAAGCGGGCAAGATCAGGGTAGCGATAAGCCATCTGGATGGGGAAGGCCAGATAGCCTATATATTTGAGGAAGCCTAAAAAGAATGCGATGTTGTAATCCTTGAAGTTTCGTTCGCGTAATATAAGAAAAGTTACGTACAGCCCTCGGACTAGCGAGCCAGGGGAAATCGGAGTCACCTGGAAGAGACCCAGAATGATTCCCGCATGCAGCATTGCCTGTTGCCACGCCAATTCAGGATGGAGCTTGATGTAGATTAAAGCTACGGCTACAGAGACAATCTGTGTCACAGGAATTGTACAGACATGAACAGCAAGGCTTTTCAGATATTTCTGAATGAAGGGCTCTTTTGTTTGGGAAGAAATGTGTGTGGCTTCTTTCTCTGTCAGCATACCAGATTGCTGACCTTGAGCTACGATTTCGCGTAGCCACTTTTCCCGGGCCTCCGCCTTAAAATACAGCCGCAGAGGCCTAACAAAGATATTATCCAATGCACGCAGAAAGAAACGCCGGTCAGAGAAAAAGCGGTGAATCTTTGCTGGAAGGATGGAGAGTGGCAAATGGGCAAAAAATCTGAAAGGATGATCACCTAGCTTTGCTGCACGGGACTCATCGACACGTCCTCGACGGTGCCAGCGAATGAGGATTTCTGCAATCCGAGCCCTTCCCGCTCGGCGGAAATAGCCTAGCCCTGTCAGCAACCGCCCGAAATGCCGCCGGTAATCCTCTCGCCCCCATAGCTTGCGCAAGAAACTGCCCAAAAATGGCATGAGTCCCAGAAGATAGAATATCAAGGCTAGGAGCCTCTTCTGCGACAATCTCTTCAGGGTTTTCTCGTCGATGATGTTGCGAGTTTTCCAACTCTGAATGCTGCTCGTCAGGATTGATGACCAGAGCTTAGGGCTCGATATTAATTTAATATGATGATGGGTGATGTCCGGCAGGGAATCACGATAGGACTTTTCGGCCTGTTTGAGTTCCTCTAAAGCGCCCTTCATGTCGGCAAAAGTTTCCGGGCTGGATTCCACATAGCTCTCGAGCTTTTTGATGTTTCCGCGGTCGAACTGAACCAGGCTTCCCCTGGCGATTCCCTTTAAGATGAGCTTGAGATCAGCCGGACACATCGGAAGAAAAGGAAGGAGAGCCAGCCCTGGCCTGAAATCCACAGCCACATGTCCTTCCGAAGGATTGGGATCGCTTGTGAGGCGCTTGAGAGCATTGGGTTGGCTTTTACAGGTCCACCATTCATACTGGCGGGCAAGTTCGGAAGCCCCCATTTCATGCATCAATTGCACAAGGTGGGCCATGAAGGTTCGTTTCACTCGATATTCTGGAGACCCCGCCTCTCCCCCGCTATCTCCGACTTTCCATCTCTTTCTGGCATCCAGGTTGTCATCAGCTTCAAGCCGCCACATTCTCCCCTCTATCCATTCACTGATTTCTCCATAGCTACCCAGATTCAAGTCTACGAAGGTGGCCAGGATGTTGACAACGGCGTTTTCCGAGCCGAGCCGAAGCCTTGCGCCATGCTGGATAAACTTCTGCCATAATGCGCCGGCGCGGGCCGCATCTGGGTTAACGCGAGGCGAAAATGGTCCTTGAAAGCCAAAAGCATAGATCACGTTACGGAAAAACCTGGCAAGTGCTGATGGGGGGATGAAGATCTTTATCGCATAGGAATAGCCTTCTTGGAGGCCTTCAATCGAATCCTCAGAGGTCTCAAGGGCCAGTACTTTGACCTTATAAACTTGGCCAGCATAACCGCCGCCAACAAACTTTTCTACTTTTAACTTTAAGCGTGCCTCTATGGCCGGAGCAACACCTTTGATCATATAATCAAGCTCCGTACCTGGGTCATAGCGCTGTATGCGCAGGGGACGAAGGATGTTTTTCCTTCGAAAGGATTCTTCTAGCTCACGGCACGTTTCAGCCGAATATGAATATTCCATTCCCCTCGATACTACCCTTTAAAGGTTCAAAGAACATTGAGTTTGTTTTGACCTCTTGTTCTTTTGATGTTTCTAAAGAGAAGCTTATAACAGAGCGCCGATTTGTTGTCAATGAAAGAGAAATAATCAAAATTGCCGATTGAACATGAGGATGGGTCCTGTCGCGGTGTGCCCCCGTCTGTCCTCACTTCACCCATCCTATCTTTCTCAATCAGTTGTCTTACCCCACTTTTATTTCTATATACCTCTTTCCTGATTTCAGACTGTATTTTATCTTGGTATGGGAAAAGGGAAGATTCTAATTTTTAAATTGTTCCAGTGAGGAGTAGCACAATCAGGGTGATTCCTAAGGCAAGTATGAAAATACCTGTGAGGAGATGGAATCTGCGGAGCCTTTCTTGGTGCCACGTTTCCACACGGGCTGTGGTCGCAAAACCTAGCCCTACGACGAAGGTAATGATAATGAAGGGCAAGACGAATATAGTGTTGTAAAGGAGCAAGAGCCAGACAGCTTGTATTCGTGTGGCTGTGTTTCCGAGCATTCCAATAATCACTATGTAAGGCCCGGATGTGCATGGCAGGAGAAAGAGACTGGCCGAAAATCCTATGAAGGATGCGGCCAGAACCGGTGTGATGCTGGATGTGCTGTGTTTTATCAATGGCCTCCAGGCTTTTGGCAGTTCGAAACCGACATCATGCCCTCTCCAGAGAAAGTCTTTCAATTTCCAGAGTCCCATAGAAATGGCAAGAATGGAAACGGGTATATAGATGTAACGCTGAATTCCAAAGCCCAGAAAAACAGTGAATAATCCTATTCCTATTAAAAAGTAGGAAATGAAGGAAGCGATAGCGAAAGAAAAGCCTGCGCCTAAAACAGCTTTTTTGCTCTTGGAAACACCCAAGATAGTGCTTAGAAGAATGATAAGGACTGCGCCGGAACAGGGATTGAGAGTATTCGCTGCGGCAGCTCCAATCACCACTGGCAATGAAATTTTGGCTTTAAGCTCTTCTTTTTGGGTTTCGGCGCGAACCCGGCTGAGAGGGGAACCAACGCTTTCCCTTATAGCGGCTCTGATCGCTTCCTCGATTTTTCTCTGCACGACTCGATTGCTTCCGTGAAAGGCTTTATCACTGATGAAGACGGCTGGGACTCCTTTTTCTAGGATGTCTTTTGCTCCATAAACACGTGCAAGATTAATCATCAGCTTCGCGCTTTCTGGGTCATGAATTTCGTAGGCCTTGATTTCAATAGGGTAATTTGGCCTGATTCGCTTTTGCAGAAAATCATTAATCTTTCGAGAATAGGGACAGCCCTTTTCGTAGAAGAAAAGGAGTTCGGTGGCAAAAGCGGATGGGATCATAAAGAATAGGAGGAGGACCGGTAGCGAGACGAAGCGCCGCAGTTTGTCCATGGTCGTTCCTGTCTTTTTATGATTTTCCAGATATGAGAAATTTCCCTCCTTTTTGATTCTTCCATTCCTTTAAGCCGCCGACAATGCTCAGGTATTGAGAATAGCCTTTTGCCCTTAGCCTTTTTACCGCTTTATCGCTCTCTGTGCCATCTTCAGAGTAGAGATAGATAATGAGTTCATCCGAGATGCTCTTTGCCGCTTCTGATGCCCATCGGCTGATGTTCTTAAGGGGAACATTGATGGCACCAATGATATGTTCTTTCGTGTAGCTGCTTGGTGGACGAATATCAACCAGGACAAAAAAGTTATAGGCCAATTCTCCTAGAGGAGCCTGATGGGATTCTAAAGGAAGGACTTTCCCTCTGACATTCAACTTTAAAGGACTCAGCTTTCGGTTGTTATAGTGGATTTCAATCTTCTTGTTCAGGGTGGCTCCACCGTAACCAAGGCTTTCAAAGATGTATTCCAGCTGGATTCCCCCGCCAGGGGAAAGTTCGCGCTTGGCGAGAGGCGTTCGTTCCACACATGCGGCAAAAGTGCGGATCTCCTGAATAATGACTTCCTTAGAGCCTCTATTAAAAACAGTAAAACTGACCGGAACATTCACACTTTCCCTCACTGTGCCAAAGTCGAAAGTTGGTTTTTCTGCAGCGAGCTCCGGTCCTTCCTGAGGAGCTGAGACTAGAATTAAAAATATTGTTGAAAGAAGAAGGCTATAAATTTTTGTTAACACTTTATTCTCCTTCCCAATTCTATTGTTTATCCATGCATTTCAAAGTATGAATGAGTGAATCACAATTTCACGGACGCTGTCTAATTATTGGGAAAATGTTTCATCGCGCAAGACTTAAATTCTAGGATCATCTCCCAAAAAGTTGATAAATAATATAAGAGACTATAATTGAGCTGTTATCCTTGCTCCGTTTCGTCATTCC
>CAZSPM010000049.1:0-8921 GCA_964608785.1 uncultured Eubacteriales bacterium | reverse complement strand
CAAGGTTTGTTTGCTCGAATATTTCATGACTCTTCCGGAATCCTGTGTCTAACATACAGACCAAAACGCCTTTCCCGCTATAGCCGAGTTGATGAAGTGGGAGAACGTTTATCTGATCGAGTTGGGCAAAAGATGAGCCGTAGTCTATGTTTAAATGACTTTGATCTCCTGTGATTATAACGTCCCCTAGAGATTCAAGAGGTTCATCCCTCTGGAACGATATAACGAGGTCGATTTTTCGAACAAAATCAAGTTCAGAGAGAGAATAGATCTGTGAGGCCTTAACCTCTGCACTAATGGCATTGAGCCAGCGAGATTCGACTCTCATGCGATTGACCAGAGATTTCACCTCTTTCGTATAGGGCAGAAAGAGAGGAAGGTCAGAGTAATCAATCACGTTTTCTCGGGAGCGAACTTTCAAACGACGCCAGATGCAGCGGTCTTTCAAATTTTGGCGTGCTTTAAGAAGCTTTTGATTGAGGGATGTTTGAGTGGTTATTCCTTTATCTATGAGATAGATCCACACATTTAAGGATTTTTCGCTTTCGGAAAGAGTAAATAGTTCATTCTGGAGTCTCTCGGTGATCTTAGGATTTTGGAGATATGATATCGAAGGGTCATTTTTTTTATAGATTTGTGTGAGGATTGCTCCTTGTATAAAAAGAAGGGAAAGAATTGAGAGGATGAGTATGAAAATCCTGTTTTTCATGGGAAGAATCTTATTCCGAAAATACTTGAGCAGAGAAAACCTTGATTTCTGCCCCTTTTTTCCATTCATCTTCAGCCAAACCGGCTTTTAGACACCCGTGTTCAAGGTATGTTTCTAAATCCCAATTCCACTCTATAGGTACCTGAGGTAGGAGAAGACCTTTTGAGGAGCCTTTAGAAACGATGATCCCGTGCTTGCCCAGCTCTACTTCTTTAACATCCTTGATCGGTTCTGGAAGAGTGAGCACGGACACTTCAATTTTCATCTCAGGCAGTTCCTCTAGAGTCATGGGCTCGAATCGAAAGTCTTGGGTGGCCGCTGAAACGGCAACATCGATTATAGTCTCATACAGGGATTTGAAAGGTAGGGGGTATCCGATACATCCTCGAAGGTCATCATTTTTTTTGAGAGTGACAAAGGCCCCCCTCTTTTCCAAAAACATCTGATCCTCGGTTTTTATCTTAATGTGCGTTCCTTTCTCCAAGTAGACCTGGATGGCTCGCCTGGCCAAACCAAGAAGGAATTCTTGCTGATTTTGATTCAGAAGATTTTCCATGACTTATTTCCTTCTATTTGTGGGGCTTGAGTTTAATCGGCAGGAGAAAAAACTCATCTTCATATTCTATGACATAAGATTTGATGGTTATCTTTTTATTTTTATTGAAGCGAATCTGCAGGAAGAGCTTGCCGTAAGTAAAGGGTGTGAGAATTTTTTTTATTTTTTTCTCATCCTGAGTAAAGGAGTAAAAACCAAGGATTTTTTCCTCTAAGAGTTTGTTCATGGCAAAATATTTTTCCCGGGATGGAAAAAAGTCCTTTAGAGTCGGAAGAATTTTCTCGACAAAATATCTGTGACCTCTTTTGTGCCCGATGAGCAGCCCGTCAGTATTGGATTGTGATGAGATGAGACTTAAGGCCGTGAGTGTCTGGTAAGCTTCCTGGGATAAATAGGCATCCATCATAAGCAATTATAACAGAACTCAATACTTGATAGAATAGGAAGAATGGTAGGGGCTTGATTCATCAAGCCCGCCTTTTTTATATCAAACCAAGCAGAGGAACGATGAACCTGATGCATACCCAAATAAGGATCACTCCGGCAATATTCAGCCAGAATCCGAATTTCATCATTTGAGGCAAAGGCACAAGGCCTGATCCGAAAATGATTGCGTTGGGAGGTGTGGCTACAGGAAGCATGAAAGCGAAGCTGCACCCAATGCCGCTGCCAAGAACCGGAGGTAAAGGATTGATTGCTGCTGCCTTTGAGATGGCAATAATAATCGGGATAATCATGTTGGCTGAAGCCGTGTTTGAAGTTAATTCTGTAAGATAGACGCTGAAGGCAACAGAAAGAAGCGTGATGACAGACAGGCTGGCGGCGCTTCCTCCGGAGGAGATGAAGAAATTACCTATAGAGTCAGCCAGTCCGGTTTCAAACATCTGGAATCCTAAAGACAGTCCTCCCCCGAAGAGGAGAAGGGTTCCCCAGTCTACCTTCAATGCATCTTTTAGGGATAGAGTGAATTCTCCCCGGCTCAGATTAACTGGCAGGAGGAAGAGCAGTCCTGCACCGGTAATAGCGGCGACTGACTCAGGAAAGTGCCCTTGAAGCCAAAGGAATAGCGGTGATTCTCTTCCCCGGATAAGAGAAATGAAGCCTGGAAAAACCCAGAGAAAGACAGTGACAGAAAAAGCAGCCAGAACATTTTTTTGGGCTCTCGTAAGCCCTTGTTTAATTGCTTTTTCTGGAGGGGGAGTTTTATGAGCTATCTCAACCGGGTTTTTTCCATTCCTTAGATGAAATTTCATGAGGAAAAAAAGGACAAAAAACATGGGAATAAGTACTAGAGAGCCGATGACCATCCATTGGAAAAAAGTGATCCTGTAGTCAACCAATTTCTCTAACATCCCAATGGCAATAAGGTTGGGCGGGCTTCCAATTGGAGTCCCAATCCCTCCTATGGAAGCGGCATAGGCTAAAGTCAGCAGCAGGACTATGTTGAAGGAATACCCTGATTTTTTTTCTTTTTCAGGAGGAAAAGTGCTCAGCACTCCAAGAGCAATGGGGAACATCATTGCTGTTGTGGCTGTATTGCTTATCCATAGGGAAAGAAACACAGAGGTAAGTCCTAGGGCAAAAAGGATCCTGGTTTTTTTGTGGCCGATTATTTTCAAGGAAAGAACAGAATATGCCAATTTCTGGTCAAGGGAATGGACACACATCGCTCTTGCAAGGATAAAGCTTCCTAAAAAGAGCATGATGATGGGGTTGGCAAAAGGAGCGAATGCCTCCTTAGCTGGGGCTACTTTAAAAGCTGTTATAAGAACAGGGACAAGGAGAGCGGTGATTGGGATCGGAATGCATTCGGTTACCCACCAGATGACTATTAAAAGGAAGATGGCAAGAAGTCTGTGAGCCCGTGGGTTCTGAGAAAGAAGAGGAGAAAAATAGGCTAAGATTAATACGAGAGGTCCCAGGAAGAAACCGATTTTTTTTCTTCGCTCCATCGTTTACGTTTAAGTTCTGAGGATTAGTGATTTTTTACCGGGTTTTCCTCATTCATTGGGGGGATTATATTTTTTTTCCTGACAAAAAACAACCCATTGGGATCAGGTCTTGGAACTTTGGTAATTCTCTGGATTCCAGCGGGATTGAAAAGATGTCATTCCCGCAGAAGCGGGAATCCAGGACTAACCACTTTATGGATTCCTGAGGAGCTTGTGCCTGCGAAAGCAGGTACAGGAATGACAGAAAGTTACCAAGATCTGACCCCAGTTCTTGCTCAGTTCTTGACTCGACAACAGTATAGATTTATCATGGGAAAGGAGTTAAAAGATGAATTTCGAGACAGCTATCGTCGGAGCACTCGAGACTAATTGTTATCTTGTCTATTGCCCTGAAACCCTTGAATGTGCTGTTATTGATCCCGGGGCTGAAGGAGAAAAGATCTTCCGCTTGATTGCTGAGAAAGGTCTTAGGCCCATAATTATACTCAATACTCATGGTCATGTTGACCACATCGGTGCAAATAAAGATATCAAGGATAAGTTCAATATTCCGCTGAGTATCCATTCTTCTGATAATGAAATGCTCCAAAGCGTTCATCAGTTTGAACTGGGCTTCTTGCTTGGAGCCAAGGCCTCTCCTTCTGCAGATAATTTTCTTGAAGATGGAGATGAGATAAAGATTGGGAAATCAATTTTAAGAGTTATCCATACGCCTGGACACTCTCCAGGAAGCGTAAGTTTTTTGGGAGATGGCTTTATCCTTTCTGGAGACACTCTTTTTAACGGAGGAGTCGGACGGACAGACCTTCCCGGAGGTTCCTGGGACACACTCGTAAGCACAATAAAAGATAAAATCTTGACAATGCCTATTGAGACAACTGTTCTTCCCGGACACGGCCCTACCACAACAGTGGGACAGGAAAAAGAAACAAATCCTTTCATCACATGAAAAACTTTCCCTCCTCTCCTGAGGAAGCCCTCAAAGTTTTCCGGGGATTCCTATCTGTTGAAAAGGGACTCGCTTCAAATACGGTGCTTTCTTACTCAAGAGATATCCGAAAACTTTTTCGTTTTTTTCAAAAAGAAAAAATTCAATGGAATAAAGCTAAAGAGGATGATATGGTAAAGTTTATCCATCATCAAAGTCGGGCGGGTCTTTCTGCGCGCTCTTCAGCCAGGCTTATTTCTACTCTAAAATCCTTTTACAAATTCCTGGTTTCAGATGGGATTCTCAAGAAAAATCCCGTAGTCAACCTCTCCGCACCAAAAACTTGGTTTGTTTTACCCCAGTTTTTGACTTTAAAAGAAGTCGAAGCGCTTCTCAGTCAACCTGATGAAAAGGGTGTGCGTGGTCTCAGGGATAAGGCTATGCTGGAGTTGCTTTATGCAACCGGATTGAGAGTCTCAGAGCTTGTTGTTTTAAAGCCCAAGGATCTAAATATGGAAGATGGATTTCTCATCTGCCGAGGGAAAGGCAACAAAGAGAGAATTGTACCGCTAGGGAACTCGGCTGCGAGGGCCATTCAGAAATATCTTAATGAAGCACGACCCAAACTCGTGAAACAGCCGAACGAATCCCTTTTTCTAACCCAACAAGGAAAGGCTTTCACCCGCCAGGGATTCTGGAAGTTGCTGAAATCTTATGCTCAAAAGGCAGGACTCGAAGTGAAAATTAGCCCTCATACGCTCCGACATTCCTTTGCCACTCATCTTCTCGAAAGAGGGGCCGATTTAAGGTCTGTCCAGTTGATGCTTGGACACAGCCAAATAACCACCACCCAGATTTACACTCATGTCAGCCGTGAAAGACTCCGCCGCGTGTACGAGAAATTTCATCCTCGTGCATGACTCGAACCTTTCGATTTGTTCTTATTATTCGGTTTTCTGAGATGAGCGTATTTCATCTAGTATAGCAAAAGTTTTGCGGAGATGAGGAATGATAATGGAGCCCCCCACAAGGAGGGCCACATTGAAAGCTTCGTATAATTGCTCATTTTTAAGCCCAAGATTGACGCATTGGATAAGGTGATAGGTGACACAATCGTTACACCTGAGCACAAGAGAGACGACTAGTCCTAACAGCTCTTTCGTTTCGGCAGACAAGGCCCCTTCTTTGTATGCATTTTTATCCAAGGAGAAGAAACGCTGGATTTCCTTGTTTCCGCTTTCTAGTATTCTCTGATTCATTTTTTCACGAAATTCTTGAAACTGCATTAATTCTTTAGCCATATTTCCTCCCGTGAATTTTATCTTGTGAATAATCCGGGTCATTGATTATGCTTAATAATTAAAAATTAATATTTGATAATCGGTTACTATTTAACTCACCTTTTTTTGAAGTGAGGTATCACAAATATTTCCACTTTGACTTCATGGGCATGAGAAAGATAGGCAGGATTTTCTGCGCCAATCTGCCATCCTTGATATTTCCATTTCCAGGAAAAATTCTTTTTTACTGATTTGCGGTGGATCTTTTGTTCTAGCAAGAAGACGCGGTTGGAACCTTTGAAGATACAAAGATCGTAGTCAATTGCAGAAAACCGCTCTGAATTTTCTTCGGAAACAGGCAGGTTGAGGTAAAATTTTTGTTCGGACTCATTCTGAGGAACGGGAAGTCCTCTGACGCTGAAATCAAAATAGATGTTACCTTCTCTTTTTAAGACATAGTTCATATTAAAGGAAGGTTCGCCAGAAAAATCATTTGTAAACAGTCTGGTCAGAGCATCTGGGTTAGATGATGACTCTTGGGCTTCCCAGTGAAGAAGTTTGGAATCTTCATGGTAAAGAATGTAGTCTCCGTTGTCTTTTTCCATGAATCCTGTCCAGACAATAGAGAATGAATAATTGCCCGGATAAGAAAATAATCCTTCCCTGATATTGTAGTTTCCTTTTGAATCAAGAACGAGTTTGACTTCCCACCAGCTAGGGTCGTCTTTATCAGAAGACGCAGCGGTAAAGTCGACAGAGGGTATGAAAAATGTCGCTGATATTAGATAAAATAGAATGAGAACTGCAGCTGTCCTTGCCATTGTCCTACATTTAAAATATAGACAATATGTATTGAATAAATCAAATTATTTTTGGGGACGGTTCCATTTTTGAATGTGGGTACGGCTCAATTTATTTTAAGCGTAATTTTGCCTCATCAAAAGTGGTTGTAAGTAATCAGAAAAAAATAGAACCGCCCCCTTTTATATTGACAAAAATCTGAAAGCGTGTTATCTTGACTATTCAGTTTAATAAATATACTATAAAGTTTAGAGATTAAACTAAGGAATATAAAATGCAAAAAAGAGACCTTCGAAGTGAAAGAGAGCAACATAGGCGTGAAGAGAACAAGATATATATTTTGAATGCAGCGGAATCTGTATTCGCCAGAAAAGGATTCAGTTACGCTACCATGGATGACATTGCAGGAGAAGCACAGTTCTCAAAGGCAACGATCTATCATTATTTCAAGAGTAAAAAAGAGATATTTTTTGAAATTATGTTAAAAAGTCTAGATGAAATGAACGGTGAACTGAAGAGTATTAAAAAAAAGAAAACAGGTGCGGGTAAGAGATTAAAGGAAATCGTGCGTTTTACTTTTAACTTTTTTGAACGGAAGGAAAATATTTATCGTATTTTCCTAATGGAGAGAGAGTTCATGCAGAAATTTTTCAGTTTTATGGAAGAAAAACAAAAACCGGCTTCCAGCAATAAGGATCTGGAGTACATAAAAAATTACAATATAAAAAAGAAGGTCCTGGTGAACGTGCTTCAACAGATTCTAGCCGAAGGAATGAAATCCGGAGAATTCCGAAAGATGGATGCCACGGACACGGCTACTGCTTTTACATCTCTTGTCCATGGGTTTTATTTTACGAGGTTTTGGCGTGAGAAGAAGTATGACCTGGAAGAATGTACAAACTTGATTCACAGTATCTTTCTTGGGGGGATTAAGAAAGTATGAAAAGGAGAATCGTTATGAAGAAAACAAAAAGTGTAATTTTGGTTCTCTTAACATGTTCATTTATAGGGAAGTTTTCTTTTTCACAGAAAAAGATGATCCTAACACTTGATGATACTATTCGACTGGCTCTTTCCCAGAATCCTTATCATCTGGCATCAGGAGAGAGAGTCGAGGCGGCCAGGGCAATTGTCAGGGAAGCCGCAGCGAATTTTTTCCCTACTCTGAATGCTCAAGGACTCCACACTCTTGATGAGAAAATTTTTACCCTAGAATTTCCAGATCCCATTACCGGTAGGTCACAGAGGGTAACTCTCGACTTTACTAGGGATTATCAATTCGCATTCTCTCTTTCGCTGCCTCTTTTTACAGGCGGCCGTTTGGTATCAGGTTTTAAGCAGGCCAAATACAATCTTCTTTCTACAGAAGAGGGTGAAAGGCAGTCTGAGCATACGACTATTTTTAGTGCTAAAACAGCTTTTTATGGATGTCTACTTGCCAAAGAATTTGTCAAAGTGGCAGAAGAGGCCGTAGATGTCGCTGAAAAGCACCTAAAAAATGTAACAAGTTTACATGAAGTAGGCATGGCATCGAAGTTTGACATGCTGAGATCCGAGGTGCAAGTGGCCAACCTGAAGCCACAGCTAATTAAAGCTAGAAACAACCTGGAAATTACAAAACTCGGCTTAAAGACTCTTTTAGGCATAGATCTTTCTCAACCTCTTGAAATAAAGGGAGAGTTAATCTACGAAGCTTATGAGCCTGATTTAGAGGAATGTTTGACAAAGGCTCTTCACAATCGACCAGAGGTCAGCCAGCTCAATTATCAGAAACAGATGGCAGAAGAAAGTGTGAAGTTGGCCCGAGCAGCCGACCTACCCACAGTTGCCATATCCGGCACCTATAATTTTTGGGCAGATAAATTAAATTTCCAGAAGGACACATGGCAGAGTTTCTATGCCATTAACCTGGTTCTGAACGTTCCAATTTTCAACGGCTTTTCAGCTTCTGCTCGAGCGGCTCAATCGAAAGCTCTGATTAGAGAACTTGAGCTTACCAGCAAGGGCCTTGAAGAGACAGTGGGCTTCGAGGTCAGACAGGCTATTTTGAATTTGAAAGAAGCCAAAGAATCTCTTCTTTCCCAAGAGAAAAACGTAGAACAGGCCCAAGAGAGTCTTCGGATTGCTGAATTGAATTTTTCTGAAGGCTTGGCAACAACTCTCGATGTCAGTTCGGCTCAAGCCGCTTTCTCCCAGGCAAAAACAAATCATACTCAGGCGTTATATGATTATGTCGTGTCTCTGGCCCAATTGGATAAAGCCATGGGAGTCAGAGGAACGAATAGATGATCTTGAAATATTTATAGAGATGCACGGAGGAATCGAATGAAAAAAATCATAGTGATAACAGTTTTGACGGTTCTGTTTATTTTCCTTACAGTTTTTTCCTGTAAGCCTCCAGCCCAAAAAGAGGACGCTCAGGAAGAAACGTTTGGCGCAGCACCGGTTAAGGTTTTCAAGGTCAAGAAACAGAGAATCTCGGAAAAGCTTCTTTATACAGGAACCATAGAGGCATGGAAGAAAACGAATATCACTCCTGATATCGGAGGAAAGATTGCGCGTATTCTCGTTGAGGAAGGAGACAGAGTCAAAAAGGGACAGTTATTGGCTGAACTGGATACGGCGGCGAAGCGTCTTCAACTTTGTGCAGGAGAGGCCGCCTCCAGCGGCGCAGACGACACATATACATGATTTT
>CAZSPM010000048.1:0-9047 GCA_964608785.1 uncultured Eubacteriales bacterium | reverse complement strand
TTCAGCACAATATTTTTCTTTTTTTGAAATTCTTACTTTCCCAAATTCTTTATTATTACATTCAGCACAGATGGGGAGTGTATCTTTAGGATTTTTAAGTTTAACAAGAGAACCGCAGTCCGTACATTTATAAGATCCAACTCCTGGTTTTTCTCCCGCAGCGGGCATAATATTCCTCCCTTTCACATATATATAGGGGAATGTTACAAAATAAAATAAGTTAGCACAAGCTAGATATAATTTAATAAGTTATCATCTATGCTTAGTTGTTGCTATAAATATGACGCCTTTAGATTTCTGGTCAAGTCTTCTTTTATGATATCTAACACAAAAAACTTATTCTCTTATATGTCACAGGTACCTTCTTTCCAGTTTTGGTGTCCATATTTCCAAAGTATTGATTTGTAGTGGTAACAGATGTATGGCCTAAATGACTCTAGACATTGTAGATGTCAATACCATTCGTCAACGAAAGCAATGAATAAAAAAACGGCTTTTGCAATGGATGAAGAGACAAGAAGAAAACTCAAAAGCTTGGGTTACATACGATAATAGCGTTATTTAGATTAAATTGTATTTCATTCGGGTGAGAGCATGACGCTATTATGGAAAGCTGATTGATTTAAATCTACTTTTCAGAAAAAATAAGAACTGTTATTTTAAGACCAGAGAGACAGAAGCACGTTTTACTATTTTCTGGCAACCATTAATTGGTTAGGCAGAAATTTATTTAAGCCTAGTTTGGCAAGCACTTGCTCAATTTTCAATTCACCCATGATACCAACTGGAGAAATCATGAAGCCTTTGTAATCCAAAATTGACAGGTCGACATTTTTACATAGCGTTAAGATTTCTTTCGGACTCATAACTGATTGATGGTCCCCTTTTATTAGTCCAAAAACATTTGCGATCTTCTCCCAGAAAGGATGCGGAGATGTGATTATTAATATCCCCTCTTTTTTAAGTAGCCGAAAGCTTTCACGAAGCATTTCCTGGGGAAAAGTAAGATGTTCGATTACCGCAGCGGCAATAATCACGTCAAAAACTTCGTCTCTTAGGAACTTTAAATTTTGAACATCTGCACATATAAAATTGATGTCAGAAAATCTTTTTGCTCCGTAGTTTAAAAGCGACAGTGAATAGTCTGTTCCCACACACAATGAAGAAGGATATTTTAATCTTATTTCCTCTAACATTTTCCCTTCGGCCGTTCCCAAATCAAGGATTTTTTGGGGATGAAAGGAAAATTTAGCGATTGCCTTTAGTATCTCGTCAGTTCGCCTTCTTAATCTATATTTGAGGTCGATCCTTTTTTCTCTCTGATGAGCATATTCCAGGTCTAAAATTCCTTTCATATTTGTTTATCCCTCATTTCAAGGTATCTATTTTATCTTTTTTCATGAATAATACTGATAACCCGGCCCTTGCTTTTTTGATGAATTCATCTTTAGATTTTACTTTGAGACTCCGTCGTAAAATATACGAAGGCCTTAAATAAAAACTCTTGTAAAACTTCACAATCATTTCGTAAAGTTCGTCTCTTGTGAGATTTTCCTCCCAAACCGGTATTTTAAACCCCTCTTTGGGATCCTCTGAGAATTCTTTCCAGATATCTTTCTCGATAATCCCTTTCTCAAGTCCTAAAGTGTAGAGCTCTGTTCCGGGATAGGGAGAAAAAATAGTAAAATGAACGTAATCAGGCTTCAATTCTTTTGCCAGATCAAAACTATCCTGAATATCTTCCGCCCTTTCAGAAGGCAATCCAATCATAAAGTAAGCAAGAGTTTCAATCCCCACTTTCTTTGTCAATCTGAAAATTTCTTTTACTTTTTCTACATTAAAGCCTTTTTTTATCACTTTTAAGATTTTATCATTGCCCGCCTCGACACCGTAATGAATGGCCACACAACCGGCTTTCTTCAGCAATTCCAACATTTCCTCATCCACTGTATCTACTCTTGTCCTTATGTCCCATCTAATTTCGATGTTTCGTCTCAGTATTTCTTCACATATCTCTAGTACTCTCTTTCTGTTTACAGTGAAGGTATCATCATAGAATAGAAAATCTTTTATGCCGGGTTCCATGCATTCGCATATTTCATCCACAACATTTTCAGCGCTTCTGTATCTGAAGCGAGAGGTGATCGGAGAGAGCGGCCTGTCACAAAAGGAACACCGGAAGGGACATCCTCTGCTGCTTATTATAGTAGTTGAGAGAGTGCCCTTGCTCAACAATGAGTTGTAATATTCAATGTTAAGTAGATTCCTTTCCGGGAAAGAGATATCATCCAGATTTTCCAAAGGGACGAAATCATTTTTTATTATTTTTCCATCCTTATCTTTATAGATGAGTCCGGAAATTTTTTCCCTGTGGGGAGAGTCATTTAGATTTTTAAGGAATTCCACAAAAGAAAACTCCGCTTCTCCCATAAATCCATAATCTACTCCTTCTAGATTCATTGTTTCAGTGGGGAAGAGATGGATATGTGTCCCCCCGAGAATGACTTTTGCGCTGGGCATGAGTTTTTTTATCAGCCCAGCTGTTTTGTAGGCATCTATAAGGGTAAACGTCATGGCAGTGATTCCCACAACGTCAAAAGTCTTTCCTTTAAGATGATTTTCCAATTGTGGATAAGTCCATTTAAATGGCTGAACATCTAGGACCTCTACATCAAAGTCAGTGTTTTTTCTAATGGAGGCTGCGAGATAAAGGAGACCCAGGGGAGGATTGAATCCGCGATGTTTTTCGATGATAGAGGGATTTTTTCCTACCAACTCATTCCATCGGGGGGGATTGATAAGAAGGATTTTCATTTACTTAATCTTTTGTCGATTAAGTCAGCAAGAAGGCCTATGGCAAGAAGATGGAGCCCTGTGATGAAAAGAAGGATGGTTGTGATATCCATGACCCTTCCCTTCAGATAAGAAATGATAAGAACGAAGAAGGAAAGAATTATGAAAAAACTGCTCAGTGGCAAGAAAACCTTAAGAGGATTAAAGAACATCACAGTCCTTATGATGAGTTGTAGAAAATTCAAAGTATCTCGGAAGGGTCTTATTTTGGATTTGCCTTTTCTTTTGTAATAGTCAATCGGGCAATATATGATTTTGTGATTATTGGCCAGAAGAGAAAGGGTTAGCGTTGTCGTGAACGAAAAACCTTCTGGCAGATATTTGAATGATTTCAGAATCATTTCTTTTTTGATGATTCTCATTCCCGAATTCAAATCTGGGATCTCGTCCTCGCTTAAATATTCTGCCAGCTTTCTCAAGACAAATTTAGGGAACCTTCTGAATATTCCAATTTCTACTTTCTTTCCCACTCTTGCTCCAATTGACATATCTGCTTTCTCTGCGTGTAATTTTTCATACAGCGTGTATATTTTTTCGTGGGGATAGGAGCCATCGGCGTCTGTTAAGGCAATATAATCGTGTGAAGAATTTTTTACGCCTTGCTTTATTGCCGCTCCGTAGCCTTTGTTTTTATTGTGAGTTATGACCTTAATTTGATCCTCTCTGACTGATTCCAGGATTTGGCGAGTATTGTCTGTGGAGCCATCATCGATAAAGATAATCTCTATCCCAGGATTTGCTTCTAGAACTGTCTTAAAATATTTTGCAGTATCAGCAATTGCCTTTTCTTCGTTATAGACAGGGATAATAATCGATAAGTTTTCCATTTTGTGTGATTATACCATAAGGGGTCTGTTCTTGAAACTTGACGCAAATAGTTTTTCTGTCTTGGAGGGAACTAAGATGTGGATAATGTCAAGTTTCAAGAAATGTCTCCTAATTCGATTCAGAAGTGACAGTTGAGAGATAACGGCTCAGTCCTTTTTGTCTAAAGATATCTAAAGCACCCTCCTGGGAGAGGCCTTCTTTGAGTCGAAGGGATTCGAGGATTCGGATGATTGAAAGGGCGACTTCTGCGGTCTGGCCGGCTTCCCTTTTTTTATATTTAAGAAAAGCTATGGCGTCAAAGAGAACAGCATTGGCCTCCCCATAGGAAATTGGTTTTTGGAACCCATAGAGTTTTACCCACTGAGGACGACTCAAAATGTCATTCACATGGGATTGGATAAGATAGGTCGCGCGCCCCACGAGTTTGAGATTACTGGGGCTAACATTGGTCATGGTGTTTCCGATGACTTTTCCTAAGCGGGCCATGACTGCTGTGGAATGAGCGTTGAGAATGATTTTAAGGGCGATCTGCTGGTTTAGGCCAAAGGGATCATTTTCCCATTTAAAATTCAAGACGACAAGTGAATCTTTTCCTTCGACATCAACTCCATTTATCTTTTGGACGAGTTTTGTAATGTCCTTCGGGGATTTGTCTGTGATTAGGATAAGGGTCACTCTTCCGCCCTTCTTCAGAAAGAGCTCTATGAATTTTCGGAAATCAGAGCTCTTCTCTTTTAGCTTTTCTTCCTCAGGGGAGATGCAAACCACGACTCCCAGATCATCCTTCTGGGGACCTCTGTTTTTCAGGTTGAAGCCAGAGAAAGAAAAGTCATACAGGAACTGCTGGTCATCTCCTGCATTTTTTAAGCTTTCCAAGGCTGATTTTTGAAGGTAGCTATCCCAGATTTCTGCCTCAAAGGGCTTCTTATAGAGACTGGAAGATAGGCCTTTGAATGGTCGCCCTAGAAACACATGCCAGGCCTCATTGGGACTGGCAGCAGAGGTCCAAACTTGAATCCAGCTTTTCCTTTTTTCTTCCCTGACTGTGTCCAGGGGGAAAAGGCGAAAAGTTGGACTCCTCTCTGTGCTGTCTATGAAGACTGTGATCAGGCCTTTTCCGGCGAAGTAAGTGGAAAAATCCCCGTTTTCATATGTTTTAGCTTCAAGCTCGGTGAATTTGGCTATTGAAGGAATATTCCTCATGACTTCTCCTAAGATAGATGAAAATTCACCTAGCTTCTCTTCGAGCTTCAACTCATTTTTAAATCCAAGTTTTGACATTTCCTTCCTGGAGAGGAATTTTCTCAGTGTTCTCTCTATTGCTATTTGTAGAATATTCCCTACGACAAATGTTTCGATTGTTGTGGCCTGCATCCGGGTGGAGCCAGCAAGGGCTTGTGGACCTGTTGTAAGGTTGATCTTGGTGATCCCCGGCTCTTCCAGAACTTCTCTGCTCCGGAGAAAAGGATAGAGTTTTTCATCAGGATTGTTATAGATGAAATAGAGCTTCTCATTGCTTTTTTTTGGATCGTAAACTCCATCTTTTTTCCACTGCTCCAAAGCGGCTAGAATCGTTCCGATTACAGCTGAAGTCTCCCCTCCTTCGGTGACACTGATAACCACGTCCCCTCTCTTGATGTTTCTGTCTTCAAGCTGGAGACGGCCGATGAGTTGGAGGTCTTCGAAGCCTTCAAGGGAACTAATGAGCGCCCGATCGCCACCAGTCATCTCTCCGATGAGGTGACTCTCGATAGCCTCGCCGAGCGAGGATTTAATTTTTAACCAGATTTTTTCCTCTTCTTTAGCTCTTTTCCAGAAAGGACGCCATAGGGCGCTTTCCATTTGTTTGGCCAGACGGCCTGTGGCACCGCAGCCGTAAATATATATTTTATGTTTGGAGAGAAGAGCCTCTTCTATGGCTTGAACAGCTTGCTCAAGAAGTTCTTTTTCTCTGGAAAGCGTTTCAAGTCTATCCACGATATCCTTGTCTACAGCGAAAAGCGTATGAAGGCCGCTTTCATTGTCCTTCTGTATTCTCTCGCTTAAATTCCGAGTTCTAGGGTGGCGCTGTTCTGTGAGGAGCGTGTGGAGCTGAAATTGAGTTTTGTTCTGAACATAATCGATAGATTCTGGAGAGGGAGTAATGCGTAGAAGCCTAAGAAGGTTGATTTTAGCTTTAGAAACAGGTTGAGTTTTCTGTTGCCAGTTTGCAAGAATATAAACATATGATGCCAATATAAACAGGAGTATAAAGAGGAGAAAAATAGGATAAATTCTGTGTGAATTCAATTTTTATATCCGTTGTTGATTTTCATATACGCAACTTCGAGTCAGCAGATGACAGCACAAAGTATCACAATGCCTAAATTTGCTCAGCCGTATTGATGGCTGTCGTCGAGAATATCTCCTTTCTGCCAATCTTTGATCCAGTCGGTCACATGAAAAGATTTCATTTTTCCATCTTCGGTAGAACAGATGACGCGGTTAAGGCCGGCATTGATAATCATTTTCTTGCAGATAAAACAGGGAAAGGCATTCACTGGCTTTTCATTTCCAGATATCTTCCCA
Source organism: uncultured Eubacteriales bacterium (assembly GCA_964608785.1). Classification (GTDB taxonomy): domain Bacteria; phylum Acidobacteriota; class Aminicenantia; order Aminicenantales; family Aminicenantaceae. The sequence goes on along the minus strand of CAZSPM010000048.1, from coordinate 2,798 downwards.
TAAATATACATGTCGCCTCCCAGGAGGCTTACTCCAGCTCGAGCGGCATTGATGATGGCGTTTTGCTCTGCGTGGACGCTCCGGCACAACTCATAGCGCTGACCGTGAGGAATATTCAGTTTATCTCTAAGGCAAAAACCGTGTTCAAGGCTATCTCTCGTTTTCCTCGGAGCTCCGACATATCCTGTGGAGATGATTTGGTCATCACGGATGATGATGGCCCCAATGGCCCGCCGAAAACAGGTGCTCCGAAGGGAGACCTCCTTGGCAATACCCAAATAATATTCATCCTTGGATCTTCTTTTAGTTTTCATAGCAATTCCTCCAACTTTTTGTGTAGATCCTCAAGGGAACTGTCATTGATGAGAGTATGGTCTGCCATTTTCATGCAATTGAGCAGTTGTTGTCCTTTTTCATTGTCTGTTATTTCCTCTTTTTCTTTTTTGATAAATTCCTCAAAAGTTGTAGCTGATTCCTTTCTACCTCTTTTCTTTACTCTCTCGTATCTTAGCTCGACAGGCGCATCGATGGCTAAAAAAGTAAAATCTTTTTGTTTTTTCAAGTATTCAACCTCGCTGGGATTTCGAATGCTGTCGATAACAGCCCTGCCTTTGACTTTTTTCATAACAAGTTTTGCCAGGATATCAGGCCCAAATTTTTCTCTCAGTTCATTTCCCGTCTGTATGAGGTTGTTCCGGGTGACTTCCTTCTCTTTTTTTCGGAGGTCCTCGCGAATGAGGTCTGAGAGGGAAAAATATGCATATCCCTTCGTTTTTAGATAAGCGGCGACCTCTCCTTTACCGGCGCCATTCGTGCCCGTCAGCCCGATGATTCTCCTATCTTTTTTCATTTTTTTAAAAGCCGTGGAGCTATCTTTATTAAGTTTTGAGTCGGACTTCCTTCCTTAATTCTTGGCCAATGAGATAATAGAGAGAACATGGCTTTAGTTTTTTTTATGAGCCGATCGTGATGAAAAAGAAGTAGAGACTTTTCTAAGACTTTCGTTAGAGTGGCGTCGTAAGGAAACCACCACAATTGACTCTTTTTTTTGATAAAATCGAGGCTAACGTATTTGATATTTGTCAAATGCATAAGACCGAAATCTCCGTGGGTGCGTCCAATCCCTGTCTGCTTTATTCCTCCCCATATTGCCCTGGGTTCAACAAAGGAAAACATGTGGTCGTTGATTGTAACAGAGCCAGCTTCAATTTTCTCTGCCATACTTTTGGCCATTTTTTTATCATTTGTCCAGATGGAAGCCGTAAGACCGTAACGGCAATCATTGGCAAGAGAGAGAGCTTCATCTGGCTTGGAAAAACACATTATAGGAAGGACGGGTCCGAATGTTTCCTCTTTCATAATTTTCATGGAGTGGTTGACATTAGTCAATACGGTTGGCTCGAAAAAATAACCGGGAGAGCTTTTTAGCCTATTCCCTCCCCATAAGATCTGGGCTCCTTTGCTTGTGGCGTCCTTGACATGGTCTTCCACAACCTCTAGTTGTGAGAGAGTGGCCATCGGACCCATGTCTATTCCTGGTTCGCTGGGATCTCCTACCTTCAATTGCTGGACAAAGTTCAAGAGTTTCTCCGTAAATTTGTCTGCTATTTCTTTGGCAGCATACACTCTTTCTACAGAAGCGCAGCTCTGACCGCAGTTCATAAAGGCGCCCCATGTTGCTCCACGCGAGGCCCGTTCCAGGTCAGCATCCTTAAGAACGATCATCGGGTCCTTTCCTCCCAGTTCGAGGACGATGTTTGGTAAATTTTGGCTGGCAAGCTCCATTATTCTTTTACCGGTGGAAACGCTTCCAGTGAACATGATTGTCTGAATTTCTGGATTTGTTATCATGCCCTCTGCAATCGAGACTTTTGAGTTTATAATATTCAAAACACCGGGAGGGAGTCCGGCCTCGATTAAGATTTCACCAATTAATAGGCCAACGAAAGGTGTTGAGGTAGATGGTCTGAATACTACTGTATTTCCTGCAGTCAGGGCGCTGAGGATATCACAGAAGGGGATTAGAAAAGGGAAATTCCACGGAGAAATAACGAGTGTTACGCCTAAAGGTTGAAATCGAAAGGAGCTCTTTTTATTCGAGAAAAAGGCCACATGATGTTTGGCTTTCTTTGATTTTCGCAATTTCTTAAGAGCAGAGGTATAATAGTCTACTGCTTCCAGACTTCCCAAGACCTCCACTGATAAAGATTCTGCGAAAGGAGAGCCTTTCTCCAGAGTGATAATATGTGCGGCTTCACTGCTTCTCTGGAGGAGGATTTTTTTTGCCTTTTTGAAAATATCCTTTTTTTCACCAAGGGGTAGGGATTGCCACAAAGGAAAGGCCTCCTTTGAAGCGATAATTGCCTTTTGGCTTTCCTCGGGTGAGCCAAGGCAAGCGTCTCCCACTGTCTCCAGATTGGAAGGATTGATGGATGTTATTTTTTCTGGAGTTTCGAGGCGTTTATTTCCGATGATAAGTCTTCCATCCATTGGCATTAGAGCCTCCCCTTGATAAGCCTTTTGAGCCAGGAAAGAAACAAGAAAAAATAGCCATCCATCACGAGATCAAATCGCAACAGGGGATTAGAGATGCCAGATTTTAAGAATAAGTACAAAACGAGGTCTTTGTGTTTTGGCGGACAGCCCTTGATCTTTCTTCTTTTTCGAGCTTGGATCTTTCCCTGGATTTCAGAACATGAGCCAATGGCCAGCAGCCTGTCGGCTGAAACGTCTCCTTTGTATTTGCCTATGACTACAGTCCATGGCGGGAGGTTTTCCCATAGTTTTTTCTTTCTATC